>JAPOOX010000213.1 GCA_026713185.1 Gammaproteobacteria bacterium | reverse complement strand
TGCCTCACCATCAATATTTTCCTTCAGCAGTTCTTCCCGCATCATAAGACCAAGATTTCTGCGCGCTCTGCGCCAGGGCATATCCGCTGCCTTGTAAATGATATGACGCAAATCATTCAGCCTGCCCGGCTGTGCCGGCTTTCCATGTTGCAGCCAGAGTTCCCGTGACTGGCCACCACGCCAGGCTCGGGTGGTAAAACCAAGAATCTCCACTTTGACCGTACATCGTTCCAGCGTCCTGCCAAGAATGTCTGCGCACATGGCGGCAGTGGTAATGGACCTGCCCCGCATGGAACCCGAACTGTCTATCAGCAGAGAAACCACGGTATCCCGAAAATCCATATCCTTTTCCTGCTTGAATGCCAGGGGATTGAAGGGATCAATAATGACACCAGGCAGTCTGGAGGTATCGAGAATTCCCTCCTCCAGGTCGAATTCCCAGGTTCTGTTCTGCTGTGCCATCAGTTTGCGCTGCAACCGGTTTGCCAGCTTGCTGATTACAATCTGGGAGTTCTGCAGGTGCTTGTCCAGAGCACCCCTGAGTCGATCAAGTTCTTCCGGTTCGCAGAGTTCATCTGCAAAAACCATTTCATCAAACATCTCGGTATAGGATTTGTACTCACTTTCCCGCGGACGCAGCCAGCTCTTGTCGCCCGTATAATCAGGGGGAGCACCCGCTTCGTCCTCATCCCCATCCACCTCCGAAATATCCATGGCTTCCAGGTCGACAGGCGCCTCGCCTTCGATGGCATCCGATAGATCTCCTTCGGCTGACATGTCCTGATCAGAAGCGTCATCGCCCAGCTGATTGTCCATGTCGTCATTCTGCTCTTCCATTTCATCCGGGTCAGCGTCCGTGTCTTCCTGCCCCCAGTCCTCGGTCAAGCCAAGGGCATTGAGCATCTGACGGGTTACCCTGGAAAACTTCTCCTGGTCGAACATGACATCCTCAAGATTCCGGGTCACACCGCCAATCCTCTCATCGATATAATCGTGCCAGAAATGCAGGATGTTCTGTGCGGAAGGCGGTACTGGAATTCCGGTGATCTTCTCTCGCAGATACATACCAACAGCATCGCCCAGCGGGGCCTTGCTCTGGTGATCGATGGTATCGAATCCGCTGTCGACACACTGCTGCTCAAGTTGTGCATTGAGATTCATCCCGACACCTTTCATCAGGCTGGCGCCGATGGAGGCAATCCGGGCAGATTCCACGCAGTCAAAAACGTCCCTGGCAACACCAGCCAGGGGTCTGTTTTTCCGATGATAACCTTCATCATGGAAACGGATACGCAATGCAAACTGATCTGCGACACCACGCAACGATGCCAGTTCCGCATCGCTCAGATCATTTTCCGGCAGGGGTACACGAGCACGATTACCCTGCATATAAGGCTTACCCCGCCCAAAACTGACGTTGAGTTCCTCATTTCCGGAGATAGCCCGCATGGTTGAGGTTACGGCTTCTTTGAATATCTCCCGGGTATCATCGTTCTGTGACACGGCACTTTTTTACCAGTCAGGCAAGCACAACGCTCGCACTGGACTCCGGCAATTCCTCTCCCATACAGCGTTGATAGTACTCGGCGACTATTGATCTTTCCGTATCGTCACACTTGTTGAGAAAAGTCAGTCGGAAAGCAAAACCGTATTCATTGAAAATACTGGCATTTTCTGCCCACATGATGACAGTACGGGGCGACATGACGATGGAAATATCACCATTGATAAATCCCTGGCGAGTAAGATCGGCAACGGAAACCATGTTACCCACGGTCCATCGATCAAGCTTCGGCATTTTGGACATGACGATATCGATTTCCTTTTCCCGTTCCAGATAATTCAGGGTGGTCACGATGTTCCACCTGTCCATCTGGCCCTGGTTGATCTGTTGAGTGCCATGATAGAGGCCCGTGGAATCTCCCAAGCCTATTGTATTCGTCGTGGAGAATAACCTGAAAGACGGGTGCGGACTGATGACCTTGCTCTGATCCAGCAGTGTCAGCTTGCCTTCCACTTCCAGTACCCTCTGGATCACGAACATGACATCCGGACGACCGGCATCATACTCGTCAAAGACGATGGCGCATGCGCGTTGCAGCGCCCAGGGTAACAATCCTTCCCTGAACTCGGTGACCTGTTTGCCATCCTGAAGCACTATGGCATCTTTGCCTATGAGGTCGATACGGCTGACATGACTGTCCAGGTTGATGCGAATACAGGGCCAGTTCAGTCGGGCGGCTACCTGCTCGATGTGAGTGGATTTCCCTGTCCCATGGTATCCCTGAATCATGACACGGCGGTTATGGGCAAATCCCGCAAGAATTGCCTGCGTGGTTTCCAAATCGAATATATAACTGTCATCGATCACCGGAACATGATCCGTTGGATGTGAAAAAGCCGGAACGTTCAGGTCAATATCAAGACCAAAAACTTCCCTGACATTTACCTCGGTGTCAGGTTGCCCAAATCCTTCATGTACACTCTTTGTCTCTGCCATTACTGCCAATACCTGTCGAACATTAAAAGACCCTGATGCTTCCCTCTGCAACTCGTTACGCCGGGAAGCCGTCTTGATTTCAGAAGAACTGCGGAACCATCAAAACGGCAGGATTGCGAAGAATAGCGTTTATAGGCTCAAATTACCATTATGAGTATTGCGGAACAGGTTAAAAGCCGAAAGTCAGAACGCTAAAAGAAACAGTTAATCCATAGGGGTTGAATTACCCGGGATTCCGTTCTAAGTTATCAGTGCCCTCTGACCCGAGGCGAGGTGAAATGCGACGGGACCCTCCTGCCGTCGAGAGGTAAAATCGACGGCTCCCAAAAAGGGGTCAGGTCCATTTTCCGCAGGTGCTGCTTTCAGGAAATCAAGCAGATAATGCCATCAATGTAGAGGCAAGTTCGTCCCAGGGACGTCCAGGTGTCAGACCCTTCACCATGCGGTCTACTTCAGTCAGACGAAGCTGTAACCGTTCCAGACTGTTAACCGAATGTCTGCGCAGACAGGCAGTCACGGGTTCTCTTCTATTATTCCATACCCTGCCGCTCTTCATGGCGTTGCCTAATGACTGACCCTGCTCCATTTTAAATGCCATTGCGGACAGACTGCGTAATTCCCTGGCCAGCATGAAATTCAGATACAACGGCGCCGTTCCCTCCAGTTGCAAGCCTTCAACGATTTTGATTACCCGTTCTGTATTACCCTTGAGCGCTGCATCGATCAGCAGAAAAACGTCATAGCGGGAATTGTCTTCAACACCACCGAGTACCTGCTGCAAATCTATCCTGTTACTGTCAGAACAGAGCTTCAACCGCTCGATTTCCTGAACCGCTGCCAGCAGATTTCCCTCGGTTTTATATGCCAGTGCCTGAACGGCTTCTCTGCTGGCCTGCAGGCCTGCACGTCTGAATCTGTTGGCAAGCCAACCTGGCAGATTTCGGGCATCTATCGGCCACACCTGGATAAAGCCGCTTGTGGATTCAACAGTCTTGAACCATTTGGTCCTTTGTGTTGCCGCACTGACCCGCGGCATCACCAATAGTAAACAATTATCTTCTGATTGATTCTGCACAAGTTCAGTCAGCGCCCTGGCTCCCTTGTCCCCTGGCTTGTCTGAAGCCATTCGCAGTTCAAGGATTTTTTTCTCGGCAAACAAAGAGATGCTGTTATTGCTGTGCAGCACCTGGCTCCAATCGAATCCGGTCTCAACATGAAACAGATCCCGTTCAATGTAACCGGCCTTGTGAAGAGCCGCCCGGACTTCATCACAGACCTCCTGTATCAGGAGTGGTTCATCACCACTGACTATATAGGCCGGTTGCAGGGTTCTGCTTAACTCTCCGCTGATTTTTTCCGGATAAATTTTCATGGCTAATGATTTTCTACTGGCTGAAGGCTCTCTACCGGCTGAAGGCTCTCTACCGGCTGAAGGCTCTCCCTGGCGTTACGTATGGTGGTATTCATACGCCAGAAAATCTGTCGCACCAGATCCTGGCGCATCTCGCGCAACAACAGCGCCTCTTCATCAGAACTGCTTTCCAGATTCTCATCATCAAAGGTATAGGTTCGTTCGGCAAAAATAACAGCCATGGGAACCAGCAATTTCCCGTTGGATGCCTTCAATTCAATATCGACTTCCTGGCGAATTTCATATTCAGCCACCCTGATATCCATCGTTGTGACAACAGGTCGCCGATAGTTGCGTTCTTCTGATATATAGAGCGAAAACGCGGCATTCTCAGGAGATGTCACAACCTCAACATTGTTCCGTTCAAAATGCCGCAACAGCAGTTGCTCTATTTCTCCATGCTCATTACCGACATCCAGGTACACAGTGCCTATATCAACGACTGTAATCTCGACACCACGAAGATGAAATCCACAACCCGACAGCACTATCGATAAACAGAAGACCGGACAGAATCTGTATATCCACTGCAGGCTCTTTGCCAACCCGCTGAAGGCTCCCATCAAACACAATCTAAACCCGGGTTTCGGGGCAGCCACCCCGTACGATGCT
>JAPOOX010000054.1 GCA_026713185.1 Gammaproteobacteria bacterium | reverse complement strand
GCCACTTCCCTGTTGACACGTTTTAATATTACCGAAGGTCGCTCCCACAAAAGCACTCTTGCCCATCATGAACTGAGCCACAAACTGCATCACAGGATTGTGAATCATTTCGATGAACACTTCGTCTTCCATGAGCAACCCCGAATTGGCTAAACGATATTCCAGAGGGCCGTCAAATGTACGCCAGTCGTCAATGTGATTACCGATTCGTTCACTGAGTTCCAGAAGCGCGGTTCGCAGACGGTCGGTAAATTCTACCGGCGCCACTTTCTCAGGGGGTATGACGGTAAAACCGTAAGTAATCAGATCCAGAAGATTGGTTTCGATTCCATATCGCGCAGCGGCCTGCATTATCGAATCCAGTTCCGGTTGGGACTCAAGGGCTGCTATTTCCACGAGGCGCTCCTGTTTTTATGGAACTTAAGACAATATACCTTTTCCATCCGCTGGTAAATATAAAGCCTTTTGCAAAATGAGTTGACTGGTGTGCAGGGTGACAGCCTGCTGGTGCAGGCCTACCCGAACTGATCCCAACTGACAATCTCTCCCACTGGCCGCCGGGTAACTGGTCCGAACCGACCCATGGGGTAGCCAACCGGAATCACGCAAGCGATCTCCATGTTGGTAGGGACGTCGAGGGTCTCGTAAGCCCCCGCTCGATCCAGCATCAACGGCAGGTTGGTTGGGCATGCACCCAACTGCAAGGCGCGAGCTGCCAGTAGCAGATTCTGCACCTTGGGCCATATGGAGCCTCCGGCAGCGTATCCGGAATGAAAGTTATCGCGTTTCTGATTCAGCACGAGGCCGCCAATAATAATGGCCGGTACGGATTGAAGGTTGTTGTATTGCCAAAGGAACGCGGAAGGTGGCGCATCGGGGTCGGGCTTGTAGAATCTGTCGATGGCAGCACGATTCAGGTCGGCAATCTTCTGCTTGATATCGGCGCGGGTGATGATGAGCCAGCGGTCGTTCTGTGCGTTACTGGCGCTGGGCCCCTGATGGGCGGCATCAACCAGCTTCAACAGAAGCTCTCTTGGAACCGGATCTGACTTCAGGCGACGCATTGCCCGGCAGTGATACATGGTGTCGAATATGCCCATGTCGTTATTTGATTTCGTAGTCATTTTAAGTGCCTTGTGTCGATCCACAAATTTTTAGATCCATTCGAGTAATTGAAATTACTGATACAGGTCCAACATGGAAGATTTTTTGGACAGGATGGATATAATGTCACTGTTACCTGAGGAGATGCAAAAGGAAATCTTTGATGATCACCATTTATCACAACCCCGGCTGAGGCAAATCACGCGGCGCACTCGGAATACTGCGTGCGCGAGATGTCGAGTTCGATGTCGTTGAATACCTCAAAACACCCTTGACTCGTGCTGACCTGGAGCGCTTTCTGGATTTACTGCCTGACGAGCCGAAAGCACTGGTCAGAAAAGATAAGCGGTTCAGGGATCTCGGATTGAAAGCAGATGACTATACTACCCGGAATGCCGTGGTTGATATTCTTCTGGAGCACCCGGCACTGATGGAGAGACCGGTCATCATCAGGGATGGCAAGGCCGTCATCGCAAGACCTTCGGAAAAAGTCGAAGAACTGCTATAGGAAACTGTCCAAGAACAAACCGATCTACTGCGGACACACCTCCTATATCACTTTCGATGACCTCAATTCGGTTAGCTGACTGTCGTCAAGTCCTAACCATGTCCCGTAGATTTCATCATTGTGTGCGCCTTTTTCCGGGAAGAAAGTCAATGGCGGGCTTTCATAGTCCGAGTAGCGAATGGGGCTGGAGGGTAAAACGAGTTCACCTATGACTTCGTGAACCATGTTATTCAGCATTCCGCGTTCATGCAGATGAGGATCCCGTTTGACTTCCTCAAGATTGCGTACCGGCGCCACTGGAACACGACTGTTATTGAAAGCACGACTGGCTTCTTTGCGGCTGTTCCGCCTGGTCCAGTCTTCGATCAGACTGTTTATCTCGTCTTCTGACTGCAAACGGCCACGAACTGTTCCGTATGCCTCATGGTCACGCAGGTCTGTCCGCCCGATTACACTCAGAACATTGTGCCAGTGACTCTCACTGACGCAGATTATCGCAATGTATCCATCCTGGCATTCATACCGGCCATAAGGGCACGCCCCGGCTGGTGACCGGGCGCTGTTTCGTACAGGCAGACTACCTCTGTTGTGGTAGAGCGTGAGTTCTGAACACAGAGTGAAATACATGGAATCCAGCATGGAAACTTCAACCAGGGTGCCTTTGTTGCTGTGTTGTCGTCCAAACAATGCCGACATCACACCGGCATACATATGTATACCACCCATGATGTCACAGGGGGCGCCGCCCGCCCGGGATGGCGGTCTGTCAGCATCCCCGGTAACACTCATCACACCGCTCGCTGCCTGGATGGTATGATCCATTGCCAGCATATCCCTGTCCGGACCAGACAGACCATATCCTGTCCCCGAACCGTAAATCAGCCTGGGATTGATTTTTTTCAGGACATTCCAGCCTACCCCCAGCCTGTCCATAACCCCCGGGGCATAATTTTCCAGCAGTACGTCTGCCTGTTGCACCATTTCGCACAGCATCGCCTTGCCTTTCTCCTGCTTGAGATCAAGGGTGATGCTCTTCTTGTTTGAATTCAGCATGATAAAGGACATGGGCGTTTTTTCGCCGCCAAAACCACGGAGTCTCTCGCCTCCTATCGGTTCCACCTTGATAACTTCCGCCCCGGCCTGTGCCATCAGAAAGGCCGCATAGGGACCCTGGTAAATCTGGGTCAGATCAAGCACCTTGATTCCTGCGAGAAGTGTATTATCCATTTTTCGATTCCATTGAAGTACCCGCTGCTGAATCGTGATGATACATGTAGAACATTTTTCAGTACACTTGTTGCTTATTTACACAGGTTGAAAACGTGTCGCAAACATCCGAACACCCCTATATTGAAACCATCCGTACCTATTACAGGGGTTGTAATAGCGCTGATGTACCACTCATGTTGTCTACTTTTACCGAGGATGTAGTGCATTATTTTGTTGATCACAGTGCAGTACAGGGCGCCGCGCAACTCGCCAACTACTGGAAGAAAGTGGCGCCCCGCACACAGGCCAACTGGCATCTGGACCACGCACTGGTACAGGAACCGGAGGCGGTTATTGAATGGAGTATGCGCTGGACACCTGCTGCAACAGGAATCTCCGAAATCCTCCGTGGCAGCGAGTGGTACCTGTTCCGGGAAGGCAGAATTGCCGAAATTCGTTCATACCACAACAATTTCTATCTGCAGCATCCATCAAATCGCGAACTCCGCGATTTTGATTACGTGGGTAGAGGATATCGAGTTTGATCAAAAGCCATTTGCTGACACCCCGGGTACTCCAACCCGCTAGAAATTAAATTGCAGACCCAGGCGTAGTGTCCACAAGGACCTGTTTTCCAGAACTTCATCGACGTAACGGCCAGCATTGAATCGCTCAAAGACGTACTGTCCATTGTCATTAATACTGGAATTGACGACCTGTACGGAAAAGAACCTGGCATCTGTGACGTGTCCCCATTCCTCTCTCAGCAGGTTGCCAACATTGTATAGTTTCAGGAATACTTTTCCGTAAGTACCTTTCATCAGAGTCGGCAGTTCCTGATCGATCCGCAGATCAAATCGATTGCTCCAACCAGCATGGGTTTCATTACGGCTGACAAATCCTGTACCAAGCTCTTCCCTGTTTATGAATGCACCAAACGCATTCTGGTCGAAACCGGGTGCAAAGACCACATGAGGATCATTCGGACCGGGAATATAGAGCAGATGTCTGCCATAGAAACCATCTCCCTCAAGGTCCTGGG
>JAPOOX010000053.1 GCA_026713185.1 Gammaproteobacteria bacterium | reverse complement strand
AACGACTCTACTCGATCTGTTTGGTCCTCACGATAAACTTTTTGCCATTCACAACATGGGTCAGGGTTGTCGCTACTGCACACTGTGGGCGGACGGGTTTAACGGATTGCTTTCTCATCTGGAGTCGGCGATGGCGGTAGTTCTGTTATCAAAGGATCCACCCGAGTTGCAGCGTCGCTTTGCCAATTCCCGTGGCTGGCGTTTCGCACTTGCTTCTCACGTCAACTCAAATTATCTGAGCGAACAAACTGTTTACGCCGATGGGTCAAATTATCCCGGAGCAGTTATTTACGAGAAAAAAGACGACCGGATATTCCGCAAGAACGCGTGTGTATTTGGACCTGGTGACCTTTATTGCACCATGTGGAATGTGCTGGGTCTGGCAGGACTCAGTGAGGATGATTGGGTCCCGCAATTCAACTACTGGATAAGACCGGACCAACTTGACGATGGTGGCGAAAGAGTTCTCGAATAAAGTTATTGGCTCACCCGGTTGCTGGTAGATTTATCAGGAAGAAGCTACCTGGTCGGCAACAAGTTCCGGCATATGAATGCACCTCCACCATTTTTCATGTACTGAAATCTGTGTTTTCTTTGATTTTCATACATGAACATTGAAACCAGTCAAAGACAACACTGCGCAATTGATACTCAGAAGGATTTTATTGAGGCTGGCAATGAATTCCGGCATGTGGATACGCGGGTTCCAGCAACAAGCGCATAAAAGATAGGCTATTGGCCGAACCGGTGAATGAACATCAGACGCACAGAACCCAGCTTGTTCTCAACCTTGTAGGGGCATGGTCTCCGGGGGTTTCCCCTGCCGCAACTGTTATTGCCGGAGAGATTTACAAAATAGGTTCTCCGTCCAAAATCGATATAAGAAGCCTCCAGCCTTAGCAACCAGGCATCTGCTATGGCTGTCTCGACGCCTGCTCCGAGCACCCAGCCATGCTCCACCAGTTTATCCTGGAAAGAATCGTCATTATCTACATGCATCGGGATGGTTGGGCCGAAATCAATGTCGGTTACCGAATTCACAAGTCTGGAGCCCGCTATTCCGCCTGTAGCGAATATCGTTACCCGGCCAATGGTCTTTTCGATACCAGCGCGTGCCGTGATAATCCATTCATAATCCGATTTTGCTGTTTCGTCCAACCCAAAGGGATCAAGCTGGTTCGTTTCCGCCGATATGTTACCCGGCGATATGTCAATTTCTATCCTGAGAGGAACGTCATTGATGTCAAACTTATTCCCTATCAACGCACCACTGATGAATCCGGAATCTTCGTAATAGGAAACCCAACCCGGATTGCCCCAGTTGGCGAACCCGTCGACATCAATGAGCCGGTTTTCTGTTAGCGCGGAACCGGCAAAGATACCGACATAGGTTGTCGTTCGGACATCGCCAGATCCAGTACTGGCAACACTGATGTTCGATAGTATGAGAAGTAGCGCAGGAACCACAAGAAACCATCTAGTGCTGCTACGAAAGATTTGAACCAGGGGCATCAACTTGACCTGTGAAGAACGCTTGGTGCAGCACCTTAACTTAATTCATGCGTATCATCAAAGGATTAAGAATTTGGGTAAACCTGTGCGATGGAAGATACGTGTGGTAGATAAGGATTCCTTATTCACCCTGCAGATCTCCAACAAGTGTTGGAGTTTTAATATGATTGCTTGCGATATACTATCAACCGCCAGGTTCGAGATTTTCGGCCTGTGCATATTGTTCCTCGGTAGCCCACAGGCGAACGCTGTTGCACCGTATTATTCGAAGTTATGTTTTACGCCAGAGTCGCATGACCTGGCAGCAACGTCATGCGCTGAAGACCTACTGGCCCATGTATGGAATTGAGCCGGAAGAACTCAAAAAACCGGAAAGTGTGTTTACAAGGCAGGCTCCTCTGACGGTAGAAATAGGCTTTGGCAAGGGTGATTCGTTACTGGAAATGGCTGTAGCCAACCCTCAGCGCAACTACCTTGGCATTGAAGTTTTCCGGCCCGGCATCGGCAATCTGTTGAACGGAATATACAAAGAAAAACTGGAGAATCTGAAGGTGGTAAACCGCGACAGTACTGAAGTGCTGGGATATTTACCACCTGACGGAGTCGATTGCCTGCAGGTGTTTTTCCCGGATCCCTGGCCGAAAAGAAAACATCACAAACGCCGGCTGATCAACTCGACGTTGCTTGACCTCGCATCGTCAAAACTTGCCCCGGGAGGTTGCCTGCATATAGCAACAGACTGGCTGGACTATGCAGAGCAAATCCGTTCTTTGCTTTCAGCACATCCTGCGTTTATCGAGACTGAGGCGCCAGATCGACCCGAAACCAGATACGAAAAAAGAGGACTGCGCCTCGGGCATGAGGTGTTCGATATCGCTTACTGTACCCGATGTTCATAAGCCGGCGACCCACCGCACACACCCGGCCGAATAATGGTCCGGGCTTTCTGATGTCCGAACAAAGCACATGAGCGGTGCAAAAGTACTCGTCGCCGGAGGCGGCATCGGTGGGCTGACCGCCGCGTTGAGCTTTGCCAGGTTTGGCTTTTCTGTT
>JAPOOX010000192.1 GCA_026713185.1 Gammaproteobacteria bacterium | reverse complement strand
TAGTGCTGCTTCTTCAAATGCAAGGTTCCTGGCCTGTTCAAACATTTGTTTTTCCAGAATGACGATCTGTTTTTCCAGGTCGTCCTGATTCAGTATATTGGTTCTATACCCACCTCTCTTCTCAGCAACCAGGCTCCGTTTTTTTCCACGTACCGGTGTATCCCGGGCGCCTTCAAGGATATCAGACACATTGCGTTTTATGCCGATCGGAATAATGTTGTGAGTACGATTATAGGTCATCTGCTTCTCACGGCGTCGATCGGTTTCATCAATGGCTCTCTGCATGGAGCCAGTGACCTTGTCTCCATACAGGATAGCTTTGCCGTTCAGGTGACGTGCGGCTCGGCCTATGGTCTGGATCAATGATCTGTCCGATCTGAGGAAACCTTCCTTGTCAGCATCAAGGATCGCAACAAGTGACACTTCAGGCATGTCCAGACCTTCACGCAGCAGATTGATCCCCACAAGCACATCGAATACACCCATTCGCAAATCGCGGATTATCTCCATTCGTTCGATGGTGTCGATATCGGAATGGAGATAACGGACACGCACATCGTGTTCATCCAGATATTCAGTCAGATCTTCCGCCATTCGCTTGGTCAGTGTCGTAATCAACACACGTTCTTTTTTACGCACCCTGACTCTGATCTCGGTGAGCACATCGTCAACCTGGGTTTGTGCGGACCGGACTTCAAGTTCAGGATCAACAAGACCCGTTGGCCGAACCAGCTGATCAACAACCTGACCTGATTTTTCATTCTCGTAGGTTCCCGGAGTCGCCGAAACGTAAATGGTCTGCGGGGCGAGTTTTTCCCACTCGTCAAACCGCAGTGGGCGGTTATCCAGCGCCGAGGGTAATCTGAAGCCAAACTCAACCAGCGTTTCCTTACGGGACCGGTCACCCTTGTACATGGCTCCCAGTTGAGGCACGCCAACATGGGATTCATCAATGATCAGTAATGCATTGTCCGGAAGATAATCATACAGAGTAGGCGGCGCCTGACCGGCTTCACGTCCGGACAGATAGCGTGAGTAATTCTCGATTCCGTTGCAGTATCCCAACTCCTTGATCATCTCCAGATCATACCGGGTACGCTGCTCAAGGCGTTGCGCCTCAACCAGCTTGTTGTTTTCTTTCAGGACCCGTAATCGGTCGTTCAGTTCATCACGAATCTGATCCAGTGCGTTGTCAATGGTTTCCCTGGGGGTGACGTAATGAGACTTCGGAAATATCGTGGCTCTGGGTACCCGCCGGATGACCTCTCCTGTGAGCGGGTCGAAATAGGACAGATCTTCAATTTCATCATCAAACAGTTCAACCCGGATCGCCGACCTGTCAGATTCTGCAGGAAAGATGTCGATAACGTCACCGCGAACCCTGTATGTAGCCCGCCGCAATTCCATCTCATTACGGGTATATTGCAACTCCGCCAGTCTTCTCAGCAACCAGCGTTGATCAACCTTGTCACCCCGGTCCAGATGCATCACCATTTTCAGGTAAGCAGCAGGATCACCCAGGCCATAAATGGATGATACGGATGCCACTACGAGAGAATCCTGCCGCTCCAACAGTGACTTGGTCGCGGATAATCGCATCTGCTCGATATGTTCGTTTATCGCCGCGTCTTTCTCTATGTAGGTATCCGAAGCCGGAACATAGGCTTCCGGCTGGTAATAATCGTAGTAGGAAACAAAATACTCAACGGAGTTTCCGGGAAAGTATTCCTTGAATTCTCCATAGAGTTGCGCCGCCAGCGTTTTATTGGGCGCCATGACCAGTGTCGGTCTCTGCACCTGTTCAATCACGTTGGCAATGGTGTAGGTTTTGCCGGACCCGGTGACACCAAGCAGGGTTTGTGACGCCAGACCCGATTCCAGACCGTCGACCAGCCTGTTGATCGCATCCGGCTGATCGCCGGCAGGTTTGTAGTCGGACTGTACCTCAAATTTAACGGTCTGGATACTCATCAATATTGCCTCTCGATCAACCTGCATGATACCTGATCGGAGCCATTTGAGACATCATTGTCCTGGTGATTGGATGCTCCTGGTCGTAAGCGGGAAAATGGCAGGTTGACGTGATTGGTCAGCTGCCATTAAACTTGCGTCCGCCGTTCCCCGATAGCTCAGTTGGCAGAGCAAATGACTGTTAATCATTGGGTCCCTGGTTCGAGCCCAGGTCGGGGAGCCAATTTTCCCATTGGCTGTTGAATAGCTACAACCTTCCTGGTTTGGTTTTCTGGTTTTAGTGGAAAATTGCACTTTACGTTGCATGCGCCAAAGACAGGACCTGCCATACGGAACAGAATTGCTACAGGTCGGCGAATGGTAAGGCAGTCACACCAGCGCCGAGGTGAAGACGAATATCCCCGGGATGTACCACATATCCGGGTACAGCTGTACTTCCCATGTCCCTTTGGAACGTCTTTATCGCGCTGGCCATGGACGGTCGTGGCGTAGCGGACAGTTTAACTTCCAAGGGAACAAGCCCGGTAGCAGTCTCGATAATAAAGTCCACCTCTGTTCCCGCCATGGTCCGCCAAAAGTAGACCTGCGGGTCTACTCCCCGATGCGTAAATGTCCTGATAATTTCGGCCAGCACGGCTGTTTCCATGATGGCGCCGCCCATTGGGCCTGATGCCGCATGTTCGTGGCTCTTGAGACCGGCCAGGTAGCAGAGTGTACCGACATCCGTGAAGTACACTTTCGGTGTTTTAACGAGCCGTTTCCCGACGTTGGCAAAGTAGGGACGAACCACCATCACCTGATAGGTGGCTTCGAGCACTGAGAGCCACGCCTTGGTGGTGTTGACCGCAACTCCGAGATCCCGGGCAATATCGGTTAAACTCAACAACTGACCACTTCTGGCTGCCAGAACACGGAGGAAATTCTGATATTGAGTCAGGTCTCCGACCTGCCGGAGTGTACGTACGTCCCTTTCAAGATAGGTCTGGATGTAGCTGGCATGCCACAAGGAGGTATCCCTGTCGGGTTGTACAGCAAGTTCCGGATACCCGCCTCGTAGGAAACCCTTCCACAGTTCGTCAAACACTTGCGGCAACTGCGAAGTCGACCCATTCTGGCGCTCCCAGGCGAAGGCATTTCCAGGTCGTCCTTCCGCTTCCCGTCTGGATAATGGCAGCAGACGAAGCATAGCAGCACGGCCCGCTAATGATTCAGTCACCTTCTCCGAAAGCAACAGATTCTGAGAACCGGTCAACAGGTATTGACCAGTTCTGCCACGGTCCGCGTCGATCTTTTCCTTGATGTAGGGAAGCAGGTCGGGGGTGTACTGCACTTCGTCGAAAATCACCGGCGGTGGATACTGCGCCAGGAATCCGCGCGGGTCTTCCACGGAAGCCCCTCGAACATCCGGCAGCTCCAAAGAGACATATCGGCAACGATTGCCGAAGAGATGTCGCAACAAGGTCGTCTTGCCGGACTGGCGCGGTCCAGTCAAAACCACGGCGGGAAATTCTGATGCCGCTTTCATAATGACCGGTTCCAGCGAACGTTGGATATAGGTTGAACTCATACCTTAAAATAATGCATTTAGAATGCAAAATGTCAAGTTATAAATTTCTCTTCTTTTGGGATGTTGAAGGCCCGTCCGGGACGGGCGCTCCTGTTGCAAGAACATTATTCCACTGTAATTCTGTCCTCATTTTTGGTGACTGTCGCCATACCAATACCGCGTACTGCAGACAGTTCTTCGATCGAATAGAATCGGCCATTTTCTTCACGGTATTGTACGATAGCCTGAGCCTTGCTCATGCCAACACCTTTCAAAATTCTCGCAAGTGTCTCCGCATCAGCCTCGTTGACATTGACCGTCTGGGTGTCCGTCATTCCGGATGAGGCCTCAGTGGTGAGTACTTCATCAGCTGGATCACTATCAGCAGCAGACGCCGGACCAATACAGCAGTAACACAATACCGTAAAAACAAAGATCTTCAGGTTTTTTACATTCATGGATATCTCCTTGGTTATTTTTTAATTGCCTGACAACAGCCCGGATAAAGTAACAGTGATCAAGTACGGTGGGATGCAGTCAATGTCTGTAAAGATTCAAGGTGATTGCCGTGAAAGCAACGAGGTAACAGACTACAAATGGCAGACTACCTGGCGTGCAGTCCGTTATTCGCCTTCGAGCCCAAAGATGGGTTTGATTGTTGCCCAGTTTTTGCAGACGGCGCAGTGCCAGAACATTTTTTTACCCTCTGAACCACAGCTCTGGCAACGGTAAGCAGGTTTATCAGCAACCAGAGCTTCTGCGAAGCTGCGCAAAATGGTGAGATTCTGTCTGGCAATGCCACTGGTGTTATCAACGTGCATATCAACCAGTCTTGTTAACCCGCGTATGGTCGGGTTTTTCTTCAGATGCTCGGCTATGTATTTTGCCGTGGCTTCATCGCCAATTTCTTCACGCATCGATGAAGCCAGTGTCAACACGACGGATATTGAGGGTACCACCTCAAGGCATGCTTCAAGATATTCACGTAGTTCCTGCCGTGACATATCCGATTTTTCAAAGGCGGATATCAGTAACTCAAGAGATTCCGGCACGTATACCGGTTCCTGGTCCTTAATCCGGGTTAAAGCGGTGACGGCATCCGGATAACGCCCTTCGGCAATGTCGATTTTACCGTGGATGAGCGATGCCCGTGCGTTAACAGGACTGTGACCAATAGCCTCACGGATCGCTTCCCTTGCGGATTCAATTTTGCCGCTGTCGAGCAGTTCTTCGGCAATTTCACAGTAGTAATGGGAGATCACCTTTTCGTATTTCTCGGAATCTGCCCCCACGGCAAGAAGCTGTGCAACTTCTATCGCCTGTTGCCACTCCCTTTCCTGCTCGTAAATCTCCAGAGTGATCTTTCTGCCTTCCTGCCGGGTTTCTCCGTCTTCCTCTGACAGCATCAGAGACAGTTCTTCTGCCCGGTCCAGAATGCCGGCAAGCAGATAGTCCCGAGCCAGTTCCAACTTGACCTTGAGCATGGTGTCTTTCCCCAGTTGAGCCTGGGTAAGAATATTTTCATGTACGATAACGGCCTTTTCCAGTTCACCTCGCCGGCGTAGCAGACCGCCCAGTGCGAGGTGAGTCTCCAGTGTTTCCTGATTGACTTCCAGATCCTCGATAAATATGGCGACAGCCCGGTCAGGCTCTTCACTCAACAGATAGTTAAGACCGTTGTAATACTTGGCGCCTGGCGGTTTCGATTTTTTTGTAATATCACGACTACCCAGCAACCAGCCAATGCCGATTGCGGCCAGGATCATAATGTATAGTAACCAGTCATCCACTTCTGTTCATCCAGGGTCGCCAGGTCTTTACTGCTGTAAATTCGATTCTGCCGTCCTTATCTGGTCCGGCTGTAACCGGGCTTTCTGCTGGTCCAGTTCCCTGGCTGTCTGCACCATTTGTTTTTCTGCCGTTCGACGCCTGAGCCGCAACCGTGTATTGGAAAACAGATTCAAAAGACTACCAGAGAACACGCCAACAACAAAAGCAGTGAGCATCCACCAGGATACTGGCCAGGACGGTGACTCATAGGACAGAAAACGCAGTGAGACTTCAGAGCTGTTTTCCGATGCAAGGACCATTGCCACAACAAACACCAGAAACAACAGAAGGATGAATACCCACCTTTTTATCAGTTTCATGCTCTGCCGATTCCATGAATTAATCTGCCGTAACGGTTCAGATAGAGATGGCGACTATGTCTCCCTGGATCGGTTGGCAGCATTTTCTGCCGCCATTCTCCGATTAACCCTTTCGCGAAGTTCCTTCCCCGGTTTGAAATGTGGCACATATTTACTCACCAGTTCTACCTGTTCACCTGTCTTTGGATTTCTACCAGGCCTTGCAGCCCGGTAATGGAGTGAAAAGCTGCCAAATCCACGAATCTCAATACGCCCGCCTTCAGCAAGCACATCGGACATGTGGTCCAGCATCATCTTGACTGCCAATTCTACATCTTTGGCAGACAATTGATCCTGGACAGCAGAAATCTTCTCAATGAGTTCCGATTTGGTCATCCAGGTGTTTCCGGTTTATCCATCACTGGAGCCTCGTTCCAAAGTCTTTTTGATCAGGTCGCCAACTGTAGTTGGCTTAATATCAGTCTCCTGCTCCCGGTGTGCCTTTATGGCCTCTTGTTCTTCTGCCTGACTTCTGGCTTTGACGGAGACACCAATGCTGCGATTCTTGTGGTCAATATTGATGATTTTGGCAAAGACCTCATCGCCCACATTCATCACATGGCGTGCATCTTCAACGCGATCCATGCTGATTTCTGAAACCTTGAGAATCCCGTCGACTTCATCGGCAAGAGTCAACACCACCTGTCTGGCATCCACTGATTTCACTATGCCGGTCACCAGCGAACCGCGATCATTGACAGCGACATAATTATTGAATTGATCGTCTTCCAGCTGTTTAATTCCCAGAGAGATCCGCGTTCGCTCAGCATCAATCGACAGAATGACAGTTTCGATCTCATCACCCTTGGTGAATTTTCGCACAGCCTGCTCACCAGGTTCGTTCCAGGAGATATCAGACAAATGCACCAGACCGTCGATATTGCCAACCAGTCCAATGAAAATACCGAAATCAGTTATCGACTTGATGTGGCCCCTGATCCGATCTCCTTTTTTGTGCATGGTTGCAAATTCTTCCCAGGGATTGCCCTGACACTGTTTGATCCCCAGAGAAATACGGCGTCTTTCCTCCTCGATGAGTAAAACCATCACTTCTACTTCATCGCCAACCTGGACAACCCTGGACGGATGAATGTTGCGATTGGTCCAATCCATTTCGGAGACGTGAACCAGACCCTCGACACCTTCCTCCAATTCTGCAAAACAGCCATAGTCGGTAAGGTTGGTCACCCTGGCCATAGTGCGTGTGCCAACAGGATAGCGTTGTGTGATGGCCACCCAGGGATCTTCTCCCAATTGTTTGAGCCCGAGAGAAACACGATTTCGTTCCCGCTCAAATTTAAGTACTTTCACATTTATCTCATCGCCGACTTCGACGACCTCACCGGGGTGCTTGATACGCTTCCAGGCCATATCGGTTATGTGGAGCAATCCATCGACACCGCCGAGGTCCACAAAAGCGCCGTAATCGGTAAGGTTCTTGACGATTCCCTTGATTTCCTGTCCTTCCTGCAGGTTCTCCAGAAGCGCTTCGCGTTCTGCGCTGTTTTCTTCCTCAAGTACGGACCGGCGAGACACCACTACGTTGTTGCGTTTCTGGTCCAGCTTGATGACCTTGAATTCCAATTCGCGGCCTTCCATCTGTTCGTTGTCCCTGAGTGGACGCACATCAACCAGCGACCCTGGCAGGAATGCCCGGACATCCCGGATCTCTACGGTAAATCCACCTTTCACACGTCCACTGATAACACCTGTGATAATTTCCTGAGCCTCGTATACGTGATCAAGCAGTTCCCATGACTCGGCCCTTTTGGCTTTTTCCCGGGATAATCTGGTTTCACCAAAACCATCGTCTACCGCATCCATGGAAACCTTGACGGGGTCGCCGACTTCAACTTCCAACTCGCCATGTTCATTCAGAAACTGGACTCTTGGAATGACGCCTTCAGACTTCAATCCGGCATGAACCGTAACCCATTCATTATCGATATCAACTACCACACCGGTGATAATGGAACCGGACTGCATATCTATCGTTTTTAAACTTTCTTCAAATAACTCTGCAAAACTCTCGCTCATAATAATTCCCGGGCTTTCACCCTTAACCATATTCCAACTGATATGGGTCTGTTAATGTTTGTGCTGAATCCGGATATAGTTCAGGTTGGAACCCGAATTCAGCCCAATTTTCCTTCTACGATGGTCAATACCTGCTGAAATACCTCACTTGTACTCAATGCTGTACTGTCAATGATGACTGCATCTGGCGCTGCCCTGAGTGGAGCAACGTCCCGTTTCATATCCAATTCATCCCGTATTTGGATACTTTTAAGAAGTTCCTGAAGACTAACACTAATATCCTTATCTTTCAACTGCTTATAACGCCTTTTTGCTCTTTCTTCGGCAGTTGCCGTTAAATAAACCTTAACCGCCGCATCTGTAAAAACGACCGTTCCCATATCTCTGCCGTCAGCCACCAGTCCCGGAGCCTGGCGAAAGGATCTTTGCAACTTCATGACAACTTCGCGAACAGATGCCAGAGGAGCGACGATCGAAGCATCAACGCCCGCCTGGTTGGTACGTATCTGCAGTGTTACATCCTGAGCATTGAGCCAGATGGATAAAGGGTTTTCCGGGTTATCAGTCAGCTTAAAGGCGATGTCAAGGCTTTCTGTCAATGTTGCCAACGCGGGTTCATCATGGAGTGGTACATCACCTTGCCGGGCTGCCAGCCCTATAATCCGATAGATTGCACCGCTGTCGAGGAGGTGAAACCCCAGTCTACCGGCAATACGATACGCTATCGTGCCTTTACCGGAACCTCCCGGACCGTCAATGGCTATGACTGGAATCGTCGAATTTACCACTCATGATCCTCCCCTGATTTTTTCAATATCATTCTGCGTATAATCATCTCTGGCCTGACTGGCTTGATTCAATACTCTCTGCAGGTCAGCAACATTGCCCTGGTCAATCATTGATCGTAATTCTTCAAGTTTTTCCTGATAATCGTCCAGGATTTCCAGCACCGCGGGACCATTTGCCAGAAAGATGTCCCGCCACATGATCGGGTCAGACCCGGCGATACGGGTAAAGTCACGAAAGCCACCCGCTGCATACCGAAAAATTTCCTGGCCGTCATCCTGTGAGAGCAATGTATCAACCAGGGCGTAGGCAAGAAGGTGAGGCAGATGGCTGGTTCGGGCAAGAATCCGGTCATGATGCTCTACCGTCATAACCACCACTGTGGCCCCCAGCCCCCGCCACAGATTACGGATACGTTCGACCGCTGATGGTTTCGTTTCAGCAACCGGGGTCAGAATCACCTTGTGGTTTTCAAACAAATCAGGATTTGCCGAGGTCACACCGTGCTTTTCAGACCCTGCGACAGGATGACCGGGAACCAGACAATCAGGTATCAGACCGTATACCTCACGACTGTCCTCAATAACAGTTGTCTTGACACTGCCAACATCTGTTATCAGCGCCGTTGCGGGTATTTCCCGAAGCACGGCTTTCACGGCGAGCACCGGTACTGCCAGTATAATCAGATCAGAATCCTGTACGGCAGCCGGGATCGAATCCGCCGCTTCGGTGATAATGCCTGACTGCTTTCCCAGTTGCAGACTTTCCCGATTCTGGTCAAAGGCAACCACTGTAGCTGCAAGACCACGTTTGTGCAGGGCTGTGGCAATTGACCCTCCGATCAATCCCAGCCCGATAATGGCAACGCGTGAAAAAACGGGATCACTCATAATACGCTTCGAAGAGCATCGACAAAGCGCTGATTTTCTTCCGGTAAACCAATGGTGACCCGCAGATGATTTGGCATTTCATAGATGCCAATGGGCCGCACGATGACACCCAGATGCAGCAGGGCGTCGTAAACCGGGATCGCGTCACTGCCAACATCAATGGTCAGAAAATTACCCGCGGATGGGACGTAGTCCAGCCCCAGTTCCGTACAGGCTCCGGTCAGGAATGCCATTCCTTCCTGATTCAGAGCAATGGATTCAGCAACATGATCCTGTGCTTCCAACGCCGCCAGAGCTGCCGTAAGGGCCATGGTATTCGCGTTAAATGGCTGGCGAACCCGATTCATTAAATCAGCAATATCAGGATGACTGACGGCATATCCCACGCGCAACGCGGCAAGTCCATATGCCTTGGAGAACGTACGCGTCACTACCAGGTTCGGGTATTTCGCGACAAGACTGATGCCATCAGGATAGTCTGGTTCGCTGACATATTCAAAATAGGCTTCGTCCAGCACTACAAGGACATTTTCCGGCACATCATCCAGGAATCCGATGAGTTCTTTCTCTCTCACCCAGGTGCCAGTGGGGTTATTGGGATTGGCAATAAAAACCATCCGCGTCCTGCTGTTGATTGCCTTGAGTGTCGCGTCAAGATCCTGGGCGAAGTTCCTGGCTGGAATGATGGTCAGTCCCGCACCGATGGCACGGGTCACCAATGGATAAACGATAAATGAATGTTGAGATACAATGGATTCGTTTGCGGTATGCAGGTATACACGCGCCAGGAGTTCCAGGACTTCGTTGGAACCGTTGCCAATGGTCAGAGATGCCACCGGTACACCAAGGAATTCACTCAGATTGTGTTTCAGCAACCAGGCGCTGCCGTCCGGATAACGTGCCAGGTCCGGCAGCATCTCTATCAGCCTGGCCTGTACCAGCGGACTGGCGCCAAGGGGATTCTCGTTACTGGCAAGCTTGACCACATTGGTCAGACCCAGTTCCCGTTCCAGTTCCTCTACCGGTTTGCCCGGTTGATAGGGCTGTAATTCCCTGATCCCCGGCAATGCCATGGACAAAAAATCAGTCATGTCCTGCTCAATTCACCACGGCTCTTGGATAACTGCCCAGTATCTTTACCTCTAACGCTTCCTTGTCAATTGCATCCATTACTTCGATGATCAGTGGATCATCCCGATGCCCCTCAAAATCAATAAAAAACACATATGACCACTTGCCCGTCCTGGAGGGTCGGGTTTCTATCGAAGTCAGCGAAACGCCATGACGTTCAAACGGTTCCAGCAGCTTGTACAGGGCGCCGGGTCGATTGTAGGTTGATACCAGTACGGAGGTCTTGTCATTGCCACTTTTAATGACATCCTCTCGCCCGATGACCAGAAATCTCGTCGTGTTGTCGGAACGATCTTCTATTTTTCCGGATATCACCCGGAGATTGTAAATCTCGGCACATATTTGCGGTGCGATAGCGGCGGCATTCTGCTCACCACTGATTCTCCTGGCAGCTTCTCCATTACTGGTCACCGGCACTTTGGAGGCGTGCGGGTAATGCGCTTCCAGCCATCGCCGGCACTGGGCCAGTGTCTGTTGGTGAGAGTAGATGCAGTCGATCTCATGATCTGCAATATCACTGCCGGTCATCAGATAGTGGTGTATCTGCAGATGAACCTCGCCGCAGATTTTCAGAGAAGACTCCAGAAAATTATCCAGTGTTGAACTGATCACACCTTCCGTCGAGTTTTCAACGGGCACCACACCATAGTTGCAGGCTTCCGATTCCACCTCCCGGAATACATCGTCATGGGTAGTCATAGGCTGACAAATGACCGAGTCGCCAAAGTGCTTCCTGGCCGCCAATTGCGTAAATGTACCCTCGGGGCCAAGATAGGCAACTTCCAACGGCTGTTCCAGGGCAAGACAGGCAGACATGATCTGCCGGTACACCTGGGCGATTTTCTGATTGCTAAGGGGACCCTGGTTGAGATCAATCATGTGCTGGAGTATCTGGGATTCCCGGTCCGGGCGATAGAACACCGGTTTGTCATCCGGAGAATCAATCTGTTTCACCCTGGCGACCTCAAGCGCATACTGCGCCCGTTCATTCAGTTGAACCAGAATACTTTCATCCAGGTTGTCTATACGCGCCCGCAGGACTTTCAATTTTTCCTCAGGAGAGTGTTTATCATTCATATTTGAATTTTCACTCCTGTTCTTCTGATTCTTCATCATCAACTGATGGTTCCTGTATCTGGGCAAGACCTACCAGTTGTTCGTCGTTGGCGAGATTAATCAATTTCACACCCTGCGTATTCCGTCCCTGTTGGGAGACGTCATCTATACGAATTCTAACCAGCGTTCCCTGATCACTGATCAGAATAACTTCATCACCGCTGGATACCTGGACGGCGCCCGCCATGTTGCCATTTCTCTCGGACAACTTCATGCCGATCACGCCCTGACCGTCGCGTCTGATCACCGAAAAATCGGCAAAACTGCTGCGTTTGCCATATCCATTCTGGCTGGCAACCAGAATCTCGCCGTTTTCTTCCGGGATCATCAGTGCAATGACCTGCTCATTTGTCTTCAGTCTGATTCCGCGTACACCCTGGGCGGTACGTGCCGTTGCCCTGACATCGGATTCCTTGAAGCGGATACCCTTGCCCCCGCTGCTGAACAACATCACATCCCTTGTGCCATCGGTGATGGCGGCGCCAATCAGGGTGTTGTCTTCCTTCAGTGCAATGGCGATGAGTCCTGAACTCCGTTGCCGTGAAAAATCCATCAGAGGTGTCTTTTTGACCGTACCGTTGGATGTGGCCATGAAGATAAATTGATCTTCCCGGTATTCGTGTACCGGTAGCATGGTGGTAATCCGTTCATCTTGTTCAAGGGGCAGAATATTGATAACAGGTCTCCCCCGTGAAGCCCGTCCAGCCGGCGGAATCTGAAATACCCTGAGCCAGTAAACCTTGCCGCGATTGGTGAAGCAGAGAATCGTGTCATGCGTATTGGCCACCATCAGTCGTTCGATGAAATCCTCATCCTTGACTGTGCTGGCCATCTTACCGCGTCCACCCCGTCCCTGAGCGCGGTATGTATCCAGTGGCTGGGTTTTTGCATAGCCGCCATTTGACAGTGTCACCACCATGTCTTCTTCCTGAATCAGATCTTCCATGGTGAGGTCTTCCTGGGATTCAACGATTCTGGTTAATCGTTCATCACCGTAATCATCGCGAATTGCGGTCAGTTCATCCCGGATAAGCTGCATTAATACATCAGGTTCAGCCAGGATGTTCATCAATTCTCCAATGGTATCGATAAGCTCCTGGTACTCTTCATGCAGCCTGGTCTGTTCCATATTGGTCAGGCGGTTGAGCCGCATTTCAAGAATTGCCTGGGCCTGATCATCCGATAGATAATAGCTGCCATCATCCATCAGACCGTATTCCTCGCCCAGTTCTTCCGGCTTGACAGCATCGGGTCCTGCCCGTTCCAGCATCTTAAGGATAATGTCCGACTGCCAGGGTTGGCTGACCAGCTTCTCTCTTGCTTCCTGGGTAGACGCGGATGCCTTGATCAGTTCAATCACGGGATCAATATTAGACAGGGCGACGGTGAGACCTTCAAGCGTATGACCCCGGGTACGGGCACGACGCAGCAGATACAGCGTTCTCCTGGTGACGACTTCCCGTCGATGCAGAATGAACGCTTCCAGTACCTGCTTGAGGTTGAGCACCCTGGGTTCATTGTCAACCAGAGCCACGATGTTGATACCGAATACACTTTCCATGCGGGTCTGGGCATAGAGATTGTTGAGTACCACTTCTCCGACTTCCCCACGTCGCAACTCGATGATAATGCGCGTATCCTTTGCCGACTCATCACGAAGTTCGGTTATACCTTCGATCTTTTTATCCTTCACCAGCAGCGCAATGTGTTCAATCAGTCGTGCACGGTTAACCTGGAAGGGTATTTCCTTGACGATAATCGTATCTTTTTTGTTTTTTTCATCCGTTTCTATTTCGCAATGAGCCCTGACCCGGATCCTGCCACGTCCCGTACGGTAAGCCTGCACTATACCGCCCCGGCCATTGATGATCGCCCCCGTGGGCAGATCAGGACCCTGAATATATTCCATCAAATCGTCAACATCGTTGTCGGGATTGTCGATGAGCGCAATACAGGCATTGATCACCTCGGTGAGGTTATGCGGCGGGATATTGGTTGCCATGCCCACCGCAATTCCGGTAGATCCATTGATCAACAGATTAGGCACCCTGGATGGCAATACCACAGGCATCTTCAGGTTGCCTTCGTAGTTGTCCTCAAAATCCACGGTGTCCCTGTCCAGGTCCGCCAGGATTTCCTGGGCAATCTTCATCATGCGTATTTCGGTGTAGCGCTGGGCCGCGGCGCCATCTCCATCCATAGAGCCGAAGTTGCCCTGCCCATCCACCAATGGATATCGCATTTTGAAATCCTGGACCATATGCACGATGGTCTCGTAGGCGGCAGCATCGCTGTGAGGATGATACTTGCCAAGAACATCGCCTACGATTCGGGCGGACTTCATATAGGGCCTGTTCCAGGTGTTGTTCAGTTCACCCATGGCGAACAACACTCGCCGGTGTACCGGCTTGAGCCCGTCCCGCACATCCGGCAGGGCGCGGCTCACAATGACACTCATGGCATAGCTTAAAAAGGACTCCCGCAGTTCATCCTCAATGTTGATGGAATCGATATTGCCTTCAAATTCAGACATGGATTATCCGGGTTTCCTCATTTGGCTTCAGCCTCTGGAATACTAATGATTAAAAAAATTTGAATGCAACGTCCCTGCGCGAATCACGATCTCTCAAACCCTTGTTCGTACTGTCAGATCGTATCCGCTGTTTGTTCCAGGATTTTGCAGATGTTTACGTCTGGGAATAATAACATGTTCAATGACTGCAAACATCCGAAATGCATCAATAATACTGTTGCATGCGTCCTTGACTGCAAACATCCGAAATGCATCAAAAATACAGCTGCAGGCGTCCTTTCGAACAGACACTGCAACAACATGAAAATGTCCTGCTGCAGCAAATCTTGCAGGGTGACACCTTTTGACAATACAGTGCGGCATTCCCGGGGACTAATCCTTTGCGACAGTTCCCTGTCAGCAAAAGACAGAATTCTCAGCTAATGTATAATTTCAGATTTTCTGGCATATTCACTGCATGAATTTACCCGTCTCCGACTGTCTGATCAGCGCTCGCTGGATAGTACCGGTTATTCCTTCCGGCGTGGTTCTCCATCACCATTCTCTGGTGATCCGTAACGGTCGAATCGGCGCAATTCTGCCGACAGACCGGATCGGCGATGAACACCGCACGCTGCCCCGGGTAGAACTTCCGCATCATCTGGTCACGGCAGGTCTGATCAATGCCCATGGTCATGCCGCCATGACTCTCTTGCGGGGTTATGCGGACGATCTTGAACTTGATGACTGGCTCAACAATCACATCTGGCCTGTTGAGGGCCGGGTGGTGGATAAATCCTTTGTCTATGACGGTTCGATGCTTGCTGTGGCGGAAATGATCGGCACAGGTACTACCTGTGCCGCCGATACCTATTTTTTCCCGCCTGCGACTGCCGATGCCTTTTCCGATGCGGGATTTCGAGGCCAGATTGGTATCCCTGTAGTGCAGTTTGGTAATGCCTGGGCAGAAACTGAATTGCAACACATCGAAAAAGGACTGGAGTTTCACGACAGCATGAAACACCATGACCTGATTACGACGGCGTTCTCGCCGCATGCTCCCTACACGGTTTCCGACGCAGGATTCAACAGTATCAGGCAACATGCCGATGCCCTGGACATACCTGTTCACCTGCACCTGCACGAAACCCGCAATGAAACAGAACATTCCCGTCCTTTACAAAGAATACAGTCCCTGGGATTGCTCTCCAGCCGTTTACAGGCAATTCACATGACCCAACTGACCACCAGTGAAATTGACCTGTTGGCCAGACACGATGTCAATATCGTCCATTGTCCTGAATCGAATATGAAACTGGCCAGTGGAATTTGCCCTGTCCTGGCGCTTGGAGAGTCGGGAGTCAACGTTGCTCTGGGTACGGATGGCGCCGCGAGTAACAACAATCTCGACATGTTGGAAGAGGCCAGGTCAGCCGCTTTGCTCGCTAAAGTATCAACACGGGACGCTACCGGTATCTCTGCTGTGGACGCACTGGAAATGGCCACTATCAATGGCGCCCGTCTGTTGGGACTGGAGTCTGAAATCGGCAGCATTGAACCGGGGAAAAGTGCCGATCTGATTGCCGTTGATTTCTCCGGTGTCGGATTTCAGCCTGTTTATCATCCCATCTCACATTTAATCTATGTCGCCTCTGGCGCTCATGTCTCCCATTCCTGGATCAATGGTCAATGCCTGTATCATGACAGGTGTTTTACGCACCTTGATGTGGGTGCTTTACGCACAAGAGTTGATGCCTGGCAGGAAAAGATCAAGGCTGAATCATGAGTACCACAAACAATGTCAATGTCGATCAGTCGGAAATCAACCGGTTTGAAGAGATGGCCAGACACTGGTGGGATACCGAGAGTGAATTCAGAGCACTGCATGATATCAACCCTGCACGTATGACCTTTATCAAGGAGCGGGTTGATCTGGCTGACTCCCGGGTGCTGGATGTGGGATGTGGCGGTGGCATTTTGTCCGAATCCCTGGCCGAAGCCGGCGCCCGGGTCACCGGGATTGATATGGGTACAAGTCCACTGACGGTCGCCAGACTGCATCAGATCGAATCCGGTTATGAAATCGACTACAGGCAGACTACGATTGAAGCACTGGCACGGGAAAGCGACGAGAAATTCGATGTGATTACCTGCCTGGAAATGCTGGAACACGTGCCTGACCCGGATTCCATCATCGAAGCCTGTCACAAGCTGCTCAAACCGGAAGGTTCCTTGTTTGTTTCCACCATCAACCGTAATCCCAAAGCCTACCTGCTGATGGTCATCGGCGCCGAATACATGCTGGGCATCCTGCCAAAAGGTACCCATCGTTACGAAAAGTTCATCACACCGGCCGAACTTGCCGGTTCGCTGCGCCGGCGCCGGTTCCAATTACAAAACCTGAGCGGCATGCGCTACAACCCCCTGACCAGAACCTGCCGGCTTGGCAACGACGTGGCCGTGAACTATCTGGTTCACGCCACCAGAAACTGATGGCGCAACCTGAAGTGCAATATGGATAACAGAACACTGCCGGACGGTTATCAGCCGAATATTGACCTTCTTGCGGATCAGGTGATACTGGTGACCGGCGCCGGAGACGGTATCGGCCGGGCCGCGGCTGTTACATACGCCCGATACGGCGCTACGGTGATTCTGCTGGGTCGCACGGTGAGCAAACTGGAAGCCGTATATGATCACATCGTCAGCATGGACCGGCAGGAACCGGCAATCATTCCCGCGGATATCAGCACCCTGGGCATTAAAACACTCAATG
>JAPOOX010000265.1 GCA_026713185.1 Gammaproteobacteria bacterium | reverse complement strand
TGCGGGGGAAGCGAGGAAATCCCGGAGGGACGCGCAGACGCTGAAGCAAATGAATGCCCCAAAGCCATCTGCGAACACACTCGTTAATGAAACAAGCCTCAACAAATATCACGAAGTAAATCCAGGTAAGCCCGTCTGTTTGCTGCGCGACAGCGCGCCGCTCGTGGGGCAAGTTCTCTCAACAACGGAGTGCTGGCCATTGCAGACACCGTCGCTCCAACAACGGCCAGCCTCCTAGTCAAAGTTATACTTGAAAGAAAGCCCGAAAGTCCTCGGAGCCCCATAAACACGCAATCTGGCCGACCAGACACCGGCGTGAAACAGCCTGAACTTGACCTCTGCTTCCTCGGTAAGATTTCGGCCCCAAAGCGTCGTGTTCCATTTCTCGTCAGCCGAAGTGTATCGAATTGAAGCATTGATAAATTCGACACCAGGTATGGCTGAATCGAGTAGATTATTCACATAAAGGGCGTTAGTCGTGGACCTGTCACGATAGTCAGCGCGGAAGTCGAGTGTTCCTCCTTGCGCCAGATTCACCGTGTAAATCCCGGAGAGGTGAAACGCGTTTTTGTAGGCGCCCCGGAGCCGTTCACCTATTATATTATCGGGGTTGGCGTTGGTACTGCTGGAAGGGTCCCAGACTTCGTACTCGCTATCGTAGGAGGTAAAGTTACCTTGAAGTCGAAAGTTCTCGCCGATTTGCGCAATCGTCTCAACTTCAATGCCGCGGATGTACGCTTCCCCGATATTGCCAACCGATGAAGCGCCGAGTCGTTCATCTAAAAATTGTGATTGGATATCCTCATAGTCCATATTGAACATCGTAATGTTCAACCGTAGGCGGTTGTCCAGCAGATCCATTTTGGCGCCAATCTCAATAGCGGCGACGTGTTCTTCATCGTACTTAAGCACCCCGGCAGCATTCTCCGGCTCTGGATTGAACCCACCGCCCTTAAAGGCAGTCGAGTAAGAGCCGTAAACCATTACCTCATCGCTGAAACGGTGAGAAATGGCCAGCCGTCCGGAAGTATCACTCCAGGTACCAGAGTTCTTCAGGTCCACCGGCGCGGCGGCGAAGATAAAGAACAGGCCGCCGGTGGCCCTATGCTCCCCTGCGTGATCCCGGTTGTCGTTGCTGTACCTCAAGCCAGCGATAACATTGGTCTTGTCCGAAATATCATAGCTCAGCTCTCCAAACACAGCATAACTGGTGGTCTCGTTATTCTGCAAAAGAATATCAGTAGTACCGGAGCTATCTAACGTGGGCAGCGGAATGTTCCCGCCAAAAATTGGTGGTGGATTAATACACAAGTCAGGCATATCGTCACAGCCTGCGTAAAACGCCTCGGTGATTGAACTTCTGTCATGATCTTCCGTCGCATAGTAGACGCCGGCCATCCATCCCAGTTCCGCGTCGCTGCCGGCATTGTCCAACCTGATTTCCTGGGAGAACGTGTCTGCATCACTGTTACTGACTTCATTGGCAAGATCCCAGGGTGTCGTCGCCAGATCAACAACCCCCATATCTTCTCCGCGACTAAATGCTGATAACGAATAAAGATTGACAGTGTCCCAGGAGTGTTCGATTTCAACGGAAATACCCATGGTTTCCAGATCCCATCCCATTGGCGTACCGTCCTGAATATGAGAACTTGGTGCTGAATTCCAGGGATCGTCGTTGTCCTGAAATCTAAAGAAGGTCCAACCAAAAAAATTGCTATAGCCCCAGGCGTCACCGGTATCCGCTTTTCTGATTCCGAAATGGTCGTTACGGGTGTCCGAGTATCTTGCCGTTACATGAACAGTGGTATCGTCCGAAGCGTCCCACTCAATCTGCGCCCGAATTGCTTTGTGGTCTGCATTATCCAGAGGTTTACCTGTCAGCGTGTGTTTAACATAACCATCGCGCGAGGAGAAATAACCACTGAGCCGTCCTCGAACATTATTGCCCATTGTGCCGCTGACAAAACCTTCAACCTGTTGCAAGTTGTGGCTGCCTGCATCAACTTTTATGCTGGAGGAAAACTCTTCCGTGGGACCATTACTGATGAAGTTAACCGTACCGGCAGTCGAGTTACGACCATAGGTAGTCCCCTGTGGACCAAGCAATACCTCAACGCGTTGCAGATCAAACTGTGGTGCACTCGCCATAAAGTGTCGGGCGATAACCTCTCCATCCTGCATCACCGTCACACCGGGGTTATCCGCGGCATTACGACCGTCTGAGATGATCCCCCGCAACGATATAGCCAATTTCTCGCCGCTTTCTCCGCCGCTCCAGGCACCAGGAACATGGTCAAACAGACTTCGCATTTCCTGGATGTTAAGTGCCTCAATGTCCTCCGCACTTAATGACGTGACTGCAATTGGCACGTCCTGTTTATTTTCTGTTATCTTTCTTGCCGTGACTACGACTTCTTCAATCTCAGAAGCGTAAGCCAGGCTCCCAATCAAAGGCAGCGTTAAAAGCGCAACTGCCAAAAAGTTGGCATGTGAAACTCTATTAGGTTCAAACATGATTTAATCCCCCTCCAGGGTGTGCTCCCAGTATGGAGCTGTTCGTTCTGAGCATGCATTCTTATGTTCCATTTGTAGCTCTATTCATAAAAATGATTATAATAGTCACGAGTGAATTGAAAATCAAATGCTTTAGCATTTCAGGAGCTACCGTGAACCGCGAAACAAGCGCAAAACTTGACCTGGCTATACGAGGCGGCACGATTGTCGACGGTACCGGTGAGCCGGGGCGAATAGCGGACGTCGGCGTTCGCGACGGGCGCTTTGTCTGTGTCGGTGAGGTGAACGAACGGGCCAGGCGCGAGATCGACGCAACCGGAATGCTGGTAACCCCGGGATGGGTAGACATTCACACCCATTACGATGGGCAGGCTACGTGGGACTCAATGCTGAGCCCGTCTTGCTGGCATGGTGTCACCACGGTCGTGATGGGTAACTGCGGTGTCGGTTTCGCACCTGTCCACCCGGGCGATCAGGACTACCTGATCAAACTGATGGAAGGCGTGGAAGACATCCCGGGAACCGCACTCTCTGAAGGGATCGACTGGCAATGGGAGAGTTTCCCCGAGTATCTGAATGCGATTGAAGCGAAAGCACATCCTATAGACATCGGAGCCCAGATACCCCATGCGGCTTTGCGTTTGTACGTGATGGGTGAACGCGGGGCTGATCACACCGAAGTTCCAACGCCGGAAGAAATTACCGAGATGTCTCGACTGGTCCGGGAATCCATTGAAGCCGGCGCCCTGGGTTTTACAACTTCGCGTACCGTGCTGCATCGCAGCAGCGATGGGCGGCATACACCCAGCCTCACAGCGACTTCCGATGAACTGCTGGGTATTTCCCGAGCCCTTGGCGAGGTGGGCCAGGGCGCCTTCGAAATGGTTACCGATCACATGACAGAAGACGACGAGTGGGAACTGATGCGCAGCATTGTGCGGGTCTCCGGTGGTCGTCCGCTGTCGGTTTCCATGGTCCAGTACGACGACACTCCCTTTGCCTACCGCGAACAGTTGGAACAGCTGCGGCGCAGCAATGAAATC
>JAPOOX010000220.1 GCA_026713185.1 Gammaproteobacteria bacterium | reverse complement strand
TGTTGTCTTGACCGGTTCAGCGATCACCGTGCTCGAGAGAGCCAGACCGGTGAGCAATACTTTCAACCAGACCCGGAGAGCCTTCAGGTTTGTCGAATGTATGACCGAAGGGCTTTCATTCATTTCAACACTCCATAGTCGAGTGACATACAAGAATCCGATAATGCACTATAATAACAGCAGAACACTTACTGTATGCCTATATCTTCATACGCGGTCCATTCTGCGTCGCGCAATCATCGGAGACCTGTCTCATGCCAAAGCTCATTCTGCGGATTCCTGCCTGTATCCTCCTGTATCTGTCTATCACCTGTCCTGCGTTCGCCATAGAATTTGACGACATTGACATTCCCTACGAAGAATTTACATTGGACAACGGCCTGCGTGTAGTCGTCCATACCGACCGCAAGGCGCCTATAATCGCCATGACCACCTGGTATCATGTTGGTTCGAAGGACGAACCGGAGGGGAAGACTGGATTTGCCCATCTTTTTGAACACCTCATGTTCCAGGGCAGCGAGAACTATAACGATGAATACTTTAAGCCCCTCAGCGAAATTGGCGCAACTGCCATAAACGGCGCCACCAGCTTCGATCGCACCAACTATTTTCAAACCGTACCCACCGGCGCCCTGGAACGCTTGTTGTGGCTCGAGTCCGATCGCATGACTCATCTGCTCGGTGTTATCGACCAGGAGAGACTGGATGAACAACGCAATGTGGTGAAAAACGAAAAGCGCCAGCGCGAAAATCGACCCTTCGGGAAAACGTGGAACCAGGCGTATCGGGGAGTATTCCCACCCGGACATCCTTATCGTAATCCGGTGATCGGCTCCATGGAAGACCTGGATTCGGCCACTCTTGACGATGTACAAAACTGGTTCAAGACCTATTACGGCGCCTCCAATGTGGTCATCGCACTGTCCGGAGACATAGACGCCGCCACAGCACGTCCACTCATGGAAAAGTACTATGGCGATGCCCCTGCAGGTCAGCCCCTGACCCGCTTCAGCCAGTGGATTCCCCGGTTGACCGAAGTCCGCCGTGATACCACATATGATCGTGCCGCAAGCGGTTTCATACGGCGGTTCTGGCCGGTTCCTTCCACCCTGCGCGAATCCGCCGGCCTGTCGCTTTGGGGAAGCGCGTTGGCATCCGGTCGCACGGCGCCACTCTATAAGGCATTGGTGGAGGAGCATCGACTGGCATCCAGTGTCAATGCATTTCCTGTGGACAATGAAATCGCTGGTATGTTTGTCGTTTCTGTGCAGCTGCTTCCGGATGCGGACATCGACGAAGCACGTCGTGTCCTTGACGAGACGATGGCTCAATTTCTCGATTCGGGACCTGATCCGGAGCGGCTGGAGCGACAGCAGATCAAGAGCCTGACAAGCATTGTCCGGGGTTACGAATCCGTGTTTGCAAAGGCTAACGCGCTGATCTCCGGTGCGGTCTATGCGAACAACCCCGAAAGATACAAGGAACCTGTTGCCGCGGTCCAGGAAGCTACTTCCGAAAGCCTGTCCGCATTGGCAAACGAGTGGCTGACCCGTCCCTACTATGAACTCAATGGTTTGCCCTTCCCTGTCCATGCCTCTGATGACATGTCCAGCGCCGGCGCAGACCGCAGCATCCTGCCGGATGTCGCCCCCCCGGCACAGTTACGATTCCCGGAGATCGAGGAGCGTACACTGGAAAACGGTATACAAATTGTGCTCGCGCGCCGCGAAGGTCTTCCAGTCACCGATCTGAATTTTCAATTCAAGATTGGATCCTCGGGTGAGACCCTGGATAACCAGGGCATCACGAGAATCGCATTTCAGGAACTCACCAGTGGCACTACAACCCGGGATTCGGCTGAAATCAGTACTGAAATAGAACGCCTTGGGAGCAACCTGAGTGCGAATAGCGGATCCCATTCGAGCAATGTGTCGACTGGAGGGCTGACCGAGCAGTTACCCGGTATTATTGCACTGGTTGCCGACCTGCTGAGCAACCCTGACTACCCCGCAAATCAGCTTGCCCTGCGGACCGATCAGTGGACTGCCTCCATCCGGCAGAGCCGGACATCGCCCCACGACGTCGCCCATATTGTGCTTGATGAACAGGTATATGGCGCTGATCACCCCTATGGCAGACAGATAACCGAGGAAGCAGTACAGCGTATCAATCGGCAAAGCGCTGTAGACTTTCACAAGGCTTCAATTCTGGGACAGCCGTTTACTGTTTTCGCTGCCGGAGATGTGACCATGGACAAACTGGCACAACTGTTGGCGAGTAATTTCGCCAACTGGCATTCCAAAGTTCCATACAGCGAATCCCCACCAGTGGTACCGGCAGAACCGACAGAAGAGCCGCGAATATTTTTTCTCGACAAGCCGGGTACCGAGCAAAGCGTGATATTGGCTGGCTACCCGGAGGCGCCGACGACGATAGAACCCGATGTGGCAAAGACAATCGCCAACGATATACTGGGCGGCAGTTTCATTTCCCGCGTCAATCTCAACCTCCGGGAGGACAAGGGCTGGAGTTACGGGTCCAGGACAATTCTCCGTACCGATAAATTCCAACCGATGTTTTCATTACATGGACCTGTTCAGGTCGACAAGACAGCCGATGCCGTGGCTGAACTCCAGCGGGAACTGACGGAATACATCGAGGACCGACCGGCCACATCTGAAGAGTTTAATCAGGCGCGTGAACGGCGGATGCGCGCACTGGCCGGACAGTTCGAAACCGGCAGGTCGCTGCTCAGCAGTCTTCTTGCCAGCGCCGGGCTTGGGCGTCCATGGGACTATCCGGTACGTTATGGTGAGGCTTTGCAGAACGTTACCCTGGAAGAAGTGCACGCGGCGGCTCGCAAATTCATTCATCCCTCGCACCTGACATGGGTTATCGCCGGTGATCTGTCAAAATTCGAAGACGATGTAAGGGCGCTGGGACTCGGAGAGGCAATTGAAGTTGATGTATTCGGCCGTCCGGTTGAGTCCACAGGGGATTAACCCGACTGGATCATCCGGCGTTTTGATCAATCAATTCGGTAGTCAGTCGCGCAGACAGTTCAGCATCGATTGCTTCCGGCGTCAATCCCTTACCGAGAATCCGCCTGTCTGAGCCAATCAGGTAATTCAGCGGCAGAACAGTTACACCGTACTGTATGGGCACCGGACTTGTCATGGCTTTCTGGTCACCCAGATTGAGCCATGGTATAGCGTGTTCTTCGCTGGCC
>JAPOOX010000217.1 GCA_026713185.1 Gammaproteobacteria bacterium | reverse complement strand
TGTATCGCCGCTGACCGGCCTGGCATCCTCCCTGACCAGCTTCATCCCGTTGTAATCTGCAGGATTATGACTGGCGGTAACCATGATACCACCATCCGTCTCCAGATATGCGGTAGCAAAGTAGACCTCTTCTGTACCGCATTGCCCGATATTGATGACGTCCGCCCTGCCGTCAGTCAGTCCATTGATCAGTGCCTGCGTAATTTCAGGACTTGATAAACGGACATCGTGACCGACGACAACCGATCCGGGCTTAAACAACGCTGCATAGGCGCGACCTGTACGGTAGGCTATATTACTGTTGAATTCATCCGGGACACGACCCCGCAGGTCATAGGCTTTAAAACAGGTGAGGTCTTCCGGCATGTGTATGCCTCCGGGAAAAAAATGAAATGGATGTCACAACGGATCATCCCAGCTAACCATCAGCCGATAGTCCCGCAGATTTGTACCGAGTTCCACGTCGGTCTTCAGGGTAACCAGTTGACGGCATCGTCTGGCAACGACTTCATGATCCCTGATGTTATTTAAATGCCTGTCATCCACCTCACTCTTTAACATATTGTCCAGGGAATGCCAGGATTCCAGAAGACGCGAGGCCGTTTTGGCGCCAATGCCGGGGACACCCTTGATGTTGCCGGAACTGTCTCCAACCAGAGACCAGTAGTCAACGAGTTGGGAAGGAGCAACGCCGTACCGGTTCTGTACATCTTCTTTTGTAAAGCGGTGACTGTCGAAGTGGCTCACTACCGAGATGTGATCCGACAGCAGTTGAAGGTACAGTTTGTCGGATGACAGGATAATCGCCTCATGAGTCTTGCCAGTACCTTGAGCAAAGGTTGCAATGATGTCATCAGCCTCGTAACTGGCAAGAGAAAAGGAATTAACTCCCGCCTTCTGAAAAGCATCTTCGAACTGCTTTATTCCCTGGAGCAGTGGCTTGGGAGTTGGCGACCTGCCTGCCTTGTAATCTCCATAAAGAAGATGACGCCAGGTTTTATCATGATATTCAAGAACCACAACGGCATGAGTTGGCCGATGTTCATTAAGCGCTCGCTGCAACGACTGCACAGAAGCGCGAATCACGGCTTCGATATCCGGGTCTGGTCGTGCCTCATAGATTCTTCGAATCATATTGAAACCATCCACCAGCAGAATCCTGAACTTATTTTTCTTCACTGGAATGACACAATCAGTATCCTGTTGCGGCGCCTTCATTACGAGGATCTTTGATGCCATGAAACACGCCGTCCCGGAACAGGATTGAGTTGGCATCCCCAATACCTCGACCAGAACTGTATTCAATGAAATTGCGATGACCCATCTGCTCAAGTTTTACTCTTGTATCGGGAGAAATGGCAAATTTGTCATGCTTGATTACATCCGGTTTCCATTGATGGTGGAACCTGGGAAGAGAAACCGCATCGTCGATACCCATTCCATGATCAATGACATTGATGATGACCTGCAGCACGGTTGTGATAATCGTCGACCCACCCGGTGACCCGGTTGACAATACCGGTTCACCATTGCGTGTCACAAGGGTTGGGGACATGGAACTCAACATTCTCTTTCCCGGCTCGATGGCATTGACAATGCCACCAGTCAGACCAAACTGATTGGGTGTATCAGGGCTAACGGAAAAATCGTCCATCTCGTTGTTGAGCAGAATGCCAGTGCCGGGCACGACAATCTTGCTGCCAAAGCTACTGTTCAGCGTGGTAGTCAACGCCACCATCATGCCACTGGCATCCATGACTGAAAAATGCGTCGTCTCATGACTTTCCTCAGGCCATGATCCAGCACTCACATCTTTACTGTTACCGGCATGGTCAGGATCAAAATCAGCAAATCGAATTCTCGCATACTCCTTGCTGGTCAGCTTTGAAATGGGCAATTCATGAAAATCCGGGTCTCCCAGATATTCCGCCCGGTCGGCATACGCAAGTCGTTCTGCTTCAACCATATGATGGATGGCTGCCGCACTACCCCAGCCCATCTCCCTAAGGTTGAATGGTTCCAGCATGTTCAGCATCTGCACCAGCAGCGTACCACCGGAACTCGGAGGACCCATCCCCCATATGTCATATCCTCTGTAATGACCATGAACCGGAAGGCGCCACACTGAGGAATAGTCAGCGAGATCATCAAGGGAGATATCACCACCTCCCCTTTGCATTTCGGCAACGATCAGTTCCGCAATCCTTCCACGGTAAAATCCATCCTTACCTGCATCCGAAATTCGTTTCAGGGAATCTGCCAGATCCGGTTGACGCCAAATGTCTCCAGCCTTGTAAGATTTACCATTGTTCGTAAACTTGCGAACCGATGCAGGGTATTCCTGTATATCCGGTTGAATCCGCCTGAACTGCCGCGCCAGACCCTCGGTTAATGGGAAACCCTGACGGGCAAGCTCTATGACCGGTTGCAGTATTTTTTTACGGGACATGGTCCCATAGGTATCCAGAAGTATTAACAATCCGTCAACAGACCCCGGTACACCCGCAGCCTTGTGGGACCTGGTGGATAATCCGGGGATGACAGCTCCGTTTTCATCCAGATACATGTCTTTATGGGCATTGCCGGGCGCCTTCTCCCGGTGGTCCAGCGTCACCACTTTGCCATTTGACAATTTGATGACTGCAAATCCACCACCGCCGATATTTCCTGCCGATGGATAGGTGACAGCCAGTGTAAATCCTGTTGCAACGGCTGCG
>JAPOOX010000302.1 GCA_026713185.1 Gammaproteobacteria bacterium | reverse complement strand
GGGGTTGAGGAAGAGTACCTGCTGGTGGACCAGGGCAGCAGAGACCTGGTTGCAGACCCGCCCCCGGAGTTGATGCAGGCCTGTGTACAGCGATGTGGCGAGCAGGTGTCTCCGGAATTGATGCGGGCACAGATAGAAGTCGGAACACCGGTATGTGGCAATGTCAGCGAAGCAAGACTTCATGTAAAAAGATTGCGTAATATTATCGCTGAAGAAGCCGACCGATTTGGTTTTGCACCTGTTGCCGTTTCCTCACATCCCTTTGCCTCGTGGCAGGAACAGAAGCAGACTGCTCGTGATCGATATTCAGCGCTCACCCGGGAAATGCAGGCCGCGGCACGCCGGATGCTGATTTGTGGCATGCATGTTCATACAGGTATTGAAGACCGGGAACTCCGTATAGACCTGATGAACCAGATGAGTTATTTCCTGCCTCATATTTTGGCATTATCCTGTTCGTCACCCTTCTGGGAAGGTGAAAACACCGGTCTGAAGTCTTATAGACTAACGGTTGCCAACGATTTACCGCGTTCCGGATTACCCGAACAATTTGTCAGTTACGCCGAATACGAACGTCACGTGACGGTGTTGGTTGATGCGGGCATTATCGAGGATGCCAGTATGATCTGGTGGGACCTGCGTCCCAGTGCCAGATTTCCGACTCTGGAAAACAGGGTCACCGATGTGGCGACCAACGTAAAACATGCGGTGAGTCTGGTTGCGCTCAATGTATGTCTGTTAAGGATGCTGTTTCGGACACGACAGAGAAATCAGAAGTGGCGTGTCTATGCCAATCTGCTGATTAATGAAAACCGTTGGCGATCAATGCGTTATTCATACGAAGAAGGTCTTATTGATCTGGCGAAGGGTGAAATAGTGCCTTACAGTGACCTGCTTGAAGAGTTGATAGACTTCGTCAGGGAGGATGCAGAGGTCCTTGACTGCCAGGAAGAAATTGAGAGTTTACGGGATATTCTAAGGGAGGGCACAAGTGCTCATAATCAGATCAGGGTTTATGAGAATGCCTTGGCAAATGGCGCCAGCAGGGATCAAGCATTGCGTAACGTGGTAGATTGGCTTATTGCGGAAACCGTAAACGGTATTTAGGTCTATCACAGGCAAGAGAAGAGATATGGCAACTGAAAATGTATTTTATGCCCAATCGGGAGGAGTTACCTCGGTCATCAATGCGACTGCCTGTGGCGTTATAGAAACAGTCCGGAGTAATAAAAGAATGGGTAAGGTGCTTGCCGGACGCAATGGCATTATCGGTGCGTTGTGTGAGGAATTGATCGATACTTCACTCGAATCGCCGCAAGCTGTTGCAGGGCTCAGACATACACCCGGCGGAGCATTTGGTTCCTGCCGCTACAAGCTCAAATCAATAGACAAAAATCTCGCTGAGTACCAGAGGCTGGTTGAAGTATTCAGGGCACATGACATAGGTTATTTCCTTTACAATGGAGGCGGCGATTCTCAGGATACTGCCCACAAAGTCTCGCAGCTCAGTGCGGATATGGGTTATCCGATGATTTGTATCGGCATTCCTAAAACAGTGGATAATGATTTGCCGGTGACGGATAACTGTCCCGGATTCGGATCTGTGGCGAAATATGTTGCGGTATCCACTCTTGAAGCTGGTATTGATGTGAAGTCCATGGCGGTGGGTAAAGAGTCTTCACCGGGTGGAGAGTCTTCAACCAGGGTCTTCCTGCTGGAGGTGATGGGTCGACATGCAGGATGGATCGCAGCGGCGGCTGGCATGGCCAGCGATCAGCGTAATGCGCCCCCCCATATCATTCTTTTCCCCGAGATACCTTTTGATCACCAGGGATTTCTCAACAAGGTCAAAGATACGGTAGACAGTGAGGGATTTTGCGTCATCGTGGCATCAGAAGGTACACGGTATGAAGACGGAAGATTTGTCGCAGACGCTGGAGTCCAGGATGCTTTTGGCCACACCCAACTGGGGGGTGTGGCGCCGACACTGATTGATATGGTCAAGCAGGCATACGGTTACAAGTGTCACTGGTCAGTTGCGGATTACCTGCAACGTGCCGCCCGGCATGTTGCTTCTGCTACGGATGTGGAACAGGCCTACGCCGTTGGTAAAGCGGCGGTGGAGTTTGCC
>JAPOOX010000281.1 GCA_026713185.1 Gammaproteobacteria bacterium | reverse complement strand
TGACTTCTTCGATATAGTTAGATTCTTCTTCGGTGTCGTCGGCCGATAAAGCAGTTGGAAATCCCGTAAAGGTCAGTGCTAATCCCATTGACACGATTTGTAGACTTCTGTTCATGTTGCTCCCCTTGAAATAATTTGTTTCACCAAAAAGTGGCATTCTAACGCACACACAGTCAAAAGATACCCCTGAAAGGCACTCCAGAACTTGATGTTACTGCTATTACAGGATATTTCAATTAATCCCGGAGTAGTCAGCCATAGTATCCCCAAGATATATAAATATCTTTGATAAAATAAACAGATAGAATACAGTCATTACGATCCATGACACCTGTCAAAAGACTTCGTCTGGGGTCATGAAATTCACCAGAACGAGACCCATTCCTGCTATCTTCAATTAATTCACGTGGTTATTCCGCCCCAAGACCCGGCGTTGCAAGATAAAACATATTAGTTTTATGATGAAACCTTGATATGCCCGGCGAGGAGAAGTGAAAATGCAGCCTGTCTGTTTGGTTATCGGTGCTGGTGCAGGCATCGGTGGCAATGTTGGTAAACGTTTTGCACAGGCCGGCTACCACGCTGTGTTATGTCGACGCAGCGACCAAGATGGCCTCAACAAACTCGTCTCTGACATTGAGTCTGAAGGTGGCCTGGCGTCCGGATTCCTGCTCGACGCCACTAAAGATGGCACCATAGAAGAACGGGTAGCCGCGGTTGAAGCGGACCTCGGTCCGATAGAAGTGGCTCTCTACAATCTCGGCGCCCAGATTGGCAACAGGGCTTTGACTGAGACCAGTTACAAGGCATTTGAATTGGGTTGGCGTCTGGGCAACTTTGGTTTGTTTCGTCTTGCATCTGCAGTCTGTCCGCTCATGGAAGAACGGGGCAAGGGCACGATTCTTGTCACTTCAGCAACCTCAGCAGTACGGGGTAACGCTGGCCAGCACTCTCACGCCGCGGCGATGGGTGGCCGGCGCATGCTCTGTCAGTCGCTGAATGCCGAGTTTGCCGCCAAGGGAATACACGTCGCCCACATCCTGGTAGATGGCGCAGTCGATGCACCCGATACGCTGGGAAAGATGCTTGGCGCAGAACAATATCAGCGAATGCGAGAGGAACGCGGCATGGAACATGACGGTATGATGCTGCCGGCCAAGATGGCCGAAACTTACTTTCACATCGCACAACAACATCGATCGACGTGGACACACGAACTCGACCTGCGGTCATTCTCTGATCTCGCGTGGTGGAATCATTAGGAGATAATTACATGGCAAAATTAGAGTTTCACTTTGACTTCGGCAGCCCCAATGCCTATCTGTCACATTTAGTAATACCGCAAATCGAACAACGTACCGGAGTCAGCTTTGAATACGTTCCTGTACTACTGGGTGGAGTGTTTAAAGCCACCAACAACGTCTCGCCGGCAATATCGCTGCAGGGGATCAAGAACAAACCCGAATACACCAGACTCGAGACCGAGCGGTGGCTTGCCCGGTATGGCGTAGAGGCGCCAGTGCCAAACCCTCACTTCCCCGTCAACACCTTGAAGATTATGCGCGGCGCCATTTTTGCACAACAAACCGACTACTTTGATCGTTATGTAGATGAGGTATACCGTCATATGTGGCGCAACGCACGCAAGATGGATGACGTTGACATTATCGCATCAAGCCTGGAGGAATCCGGATTGCCTTCTCAGGAGATTCTTGACGGTATGAATGATCCTGAGGTAAAGCAGCAACTCATTCGCAACACCGGGGAATCTGTCGGGCGTGGTACGTTCGGTTCACCAACGTTCTATGTGGTTGATGAGATCTATTTCC
>JAPOOX010000301.1 GCA_026713185.1 Gammaproteobacteria bacterium | reverse complement strand
CTTTGTGGTCAAGGATGGGGTAATAGTAACGCCGCCACTGAGCCGCTTTTTGCTTCCCGGTGTTACCCGGGAACAGGTTATAACCCTGGTAAAACAGAACTGTATGCGTTGCGAGGAACGGGACCTGGATAAATCAGAATTATATGACGCCGATGAGATCTGGATATCCTCTACAACCTATACCATACGGCCCATCGGCAAAGTGGATGATCAACCCATCGGTAACGGGCAGGCAGGCCCGGTTTACCAAAAGGTATACCAGTTGTTCCAGCAAAAAATTCACACCGCGGGCAGTACGGTAACGAACCACAGAAAGATCTGTGATCAGTAGCAGGTACAGGAATATGAACTGGAGCAAAGAGGTCTGACGGGCACGGATTATCAACTTTGATATAGATTGCAGACATGAATTGTCACTGAATTTAAAATAAACAGGCAGTATCCAATGAAGCAAATTTTAGACTTGGAAGGGAAGTTGATGATCTATATAAGTAAGCACTCACTGATGGCATAAACCAGCCATACAGCGATTGAGCTACACAGAAACAGGAAAAAAGAGCATGTTACAAAGAGCTGACTTATGGAGTCTGGAAGATTACTCGGAACAAAGAGGTGAATTTCGCCGTCGGGTACTGGCTCACAGGGAAAACAGAAGAGTCATGTTAGGCGATCACATCCTGCTGACTTTTGAGGATGAAATGACCATCAGGTACCAGATTCAGGAAATGCTGAGAGTCGAAAGGATATTTGAGGCGGCGGGTATTCAGGATGAACTGGATGCCTATAATCCATTGATTCCCGATGGCGATAACTGGAAGTGCAGCTTGCTGATCCAGTATGAAGATGTAGAAGAAAGAAAACGGCGACTGACGAAAATGGTGGGTATTGAAGACAAAATCTGGCTGCGAGTTGGCGATCAGCCAGGGTTCTTTCCCATTGCAGATGAAGATATGAGCCGGAGCAATGAAGAAAAAACCTCAGCGGTTCATTTTCTGCGCTATCAGCTGAATACAGAACAGACCGATGCAGCAAAAAGGGGGGCGCCAATCACTGCAGGCGTCGAACACTCCGGCTATCATTGCCAGGTGGTAACCCTGGATGAGGCAACACGTTCGTCGCTGGTTGCGGACCTTGCCTGATGATCACTCCTGGTCAGTTCTTTTCCCTGGTAGACACGCAGGCCAGAATGGCGCTCAAGGCCGAGGCTTCCAAGCTGTATCTCAGCTATCTGTGGTGGGTGCTGGAGCCCATGCTGTTCGTACTGGTCTTCTACCTTGTCTTTGAGGTCCTGCTCAGTTTTGGCCGCGAGAACTTTCTGCTGTTTCTGATGTGCGGCAAAATCCCCTTCCTGTGGTTTTCCAAAAGCATCACCATGGCATCTACCAGCATTGTTCAGAACCGTGGATTGATGAACCAGGTTGACCTGCCCAAAACGCTGTTCCCGTACGCCTCCGTGCAGGAGGCATTGTACAAGCAGTGGGTGGTTTTTCTGTTCCTGTTTATTGTGGTAGTGAGTTATGGATTTCCTCCATCATGGCATTGGTTGTCGTTGATTCCCCTCATCCTGGTGCAATATGTCATCATTCTTTCCTGTTCACTGATTGCTGCCTTGCTGGTCAGCCGCATCGCCGATGTCCGGATTCTGATCACCATGGGGCTCATGTTCGTGTTATTCACCTCCGGCATTTTCTTTGATGTGCAGTCAATTACCAACGAGGTGCACCGCGATCTGCTGCTGACCTGGAATCCCATGGCTTTCATCTTTGACTGTTACCGTAAGGTTCTGATGTACGGCCAGCCCATCGACATGATGCATCTCGGCAAACTCGCGTTTGTTTTTTGCGCCCTGCTGTTTGCGGCACACCTGGTTTACATTCGTCTGAGCAGGCAAATCGCAAAATGGGTTACCCAGCAATGAATGCAAACATTCTGGAAGCAAGACATCTGAACCTGGATTACCCGATAAAGGAGGGAACGTTCAGATGGAGTCAATTTCGAGCGCTCCATGACGTTTCATTCGAAGTGAGACCCGGTGAAACGCTTGGTATTCTCGGTAGAAACGGGTGTGGCAAGAGTACATTGCTGCGCATCCTGGCAGGAATAGTGAATCCATCGGCGGGGTCGGTCATCTGTCATCCGGATATTCGCCGTTCACTGTTAACCCTGGGTCTGGGATTCCGATTTGATCTGAGCGGCAGGGACAATGCTGTGCTGAGTTTGATGTATCAGGGGAGTACAAAAAAAGATGCCCTGGCGAGCCTGCCGGAGATTTGCGAATTTGCAGAACTGGGCGATTTTTTCGAGCAACCCGTGAGAACCTATTCCACCGGGATGAGAGCCCGGTTGGGATTTGCCGCGGCGATGAAGACGGATGTGGAGTTATTGCTCATCGATGAGATTCTCAGTGTCGGTGATGAACACTTCCAGCAAAGGGCAAGAGCGGTGATGCTCGATAAAATCCACGGACACCAGGCTGTCGTTTTTGTTTCCCATAACGGTGTCCAGATCAATGCAATTTGTGACCGGGCTATCTGGCTGGAGAATGGCAGAATCGGTTCGTCAGGAAAACCCCAACGGGTTGTTGATGATTATCGGGCGTTTCTACGCACGTTGTAAATCTGCCGGTTAAAGCCTGTTGTCCTGCCGACTCACTGCCAGGCACCAGTCCTGGTTATCAATATACCATTCGACGGTCTTCCTGATACCGGATTCGAATGTCTCCGCCGGCTTCCAACCCAGTTCGCGTTCGATTTTGGAGGCGTCGATAGCGTAGCGCATATCATGCCCTGGCCGGTCTTTAACAAAGGTTATGAGTTCCCGGAAGGGCCACACAGCAGAAGCTTTAAGCGTCTCCAGTGTATCGCAGAGGATCTCTATCACCTCCAGGTTGGTTTTTTCACAATGACCACCGATGTTGTAGGTTTCTCCCGCCTCACCTTTGGTTGCAACCAGGTACAGTGCCCGCACATGATCCTCCACATGGAGCCAGTCGCGTACATTATCCCCCTTGCCGTAGACAGGCATGGGTTTTCCCGCCAGAGCATTCATGAGCATGAGCGGGATCAGTTTTTCCGGGTACTGGTACGGGCCATAGTTGTTTGCACAGTTGGTGATAACGGCAGGCAGTCCATAGGTAGTGCCCCAGGCACGAACCAGATGGTCTGATGATGCCTTGCTGGCCGAGTAGGGTGAATTCGGCGCATAGGGTGTTTCTTCCGTGAAATAACCGGTGGCTCCCAGGGAACCGAATACCTCGTCGCTGGACACGTGGTGAAACAGAAAATCGGCTTTTTCATGCTGCTGCCAGTAGTGGCAGGCGGCATTCAGTACCGTATAGGACCCGACGATATTGGTCTGAATGAACTCGGCAGGTGAGTCTACGGAACGGTCAACATGGGATTCAGCCGCCAGGTGGATGATTCTGTCTGGCTGAAATGATTCGATTGCGGCGTTGACCGCTGGTGCGTCGACAGTATCCAGTTGCTGGAACCGGTAGCGGGGATTGGCCGATACTGACGCCAGTGACGTCAAGTTGCTGGCATAAGTGAGTTTATCCAGGTTGAGCACTTCATGGTCTGTTTCACTGATCAGAAAACGAACCAGCGCCGAACCAATAAATCCGGCGCCGCCGGTGATGAGGAAATTCATTGAAGAGTAGCCATAAGGTGATCAATCATACACTTTTGCATCCTTGAACAAGGGCGCAGCCGCATCCTTTTGGGAGAGTATGGGCGGTAAGGACTCGTTTGGCCAGCCTATGGCCAGGTCGGGATCATCCCACCGGATGCCGAATTGATCATCCGGGGCGTAATAGTCGGTACACTTGTAGACGAATTCGGCGGTACTGGAAAGCACGACAAACCCGTGTGCGAAGCCTTCCGGTATCCAGAAGATCTCCCGGTTCTCATGGGACAGTATCCGGCTGGTCCACTGCCCAAAGGTTCCGGAAGATTCTCTCAGGTCGACAGCGACATCAAAGACGCTACCCTGGATGACTCGTACCAGCTTCCCCTGTGGATTGGCCAGCTGATAATGTAGTCCGCGCAATGTCCTGTTAATGGACCGGCTATGGTTGTCCTGGACAAATTCAACCTCCGGCAGCCAGCTTTCCCGAAAAGTTTCCATCAGGAAACCGCGGTCATCCGTGAATACCTGTGGCTGAAAGACCAGTACATCCGGCAGGTCTGTATCGATGACTCTCACGCAGACTCCAGTATTTCCAAAAGGTATTGCCCGTAACTGCTTTTCGTCAACGGTTTGGCCAGTTTGCGCAACTGTGCCCCATCGATAAACCCCATTCTGTAGGCGCTTTCCTCCGGTGTGGCGATCTTCAATCCCTGCCGCTCTTCTACGATGCGCACGAAATTGGCCGCATCCAGAAGATGTTCCGGTTGACCGGTGTCCAGCCAGGCAGTGCCGCGGGAAAACAACTCCACTCGCAACTGCTCCTGCTGCAGATATTGTGAATTCACATCCGTGATTTCCAGTTCACCTCTGGCCGATGGTGTGAGTGACCTGGCGATATCGATGACCTGGTTATCATAAAAATACAACCCGGTGATCGCATAGTGAGACCTCGGATGTGCCGGTTTCTCGACAATGGAAGTGACTTCACCCTTCTCGTTGAACTCGACGACGCCATAATCCTGGGGGTTGCGGACCCGGTAGCCAAACACCGTGGCGCCCAGTTCGCGATTGGAGATCTCGTTCAACTGCTGCGTCATTCCCAGCCCGTAGAAGATATTGTCGCCAAGAATCAGGGTCACACTGTCATCACCGATAAAATCTTCAGCAATAATGAATGACTGGGCGATACCATTCGGTATCGGTTGTTCGGCATACTGCAGATTGATGCCCCATTGCTCACCTGTATCCAGGAGGTTTTGAAAGAGAGGCAGGTCCCTGGGCGTACTGATGATCAGGATGTCCCTGATACCGGACAGCATCAAGGTAGACAGTGGGTAGTAGATCATCGGCTTGTCATAGACCGGCAGCAGTTGCTTGCTGATGGAGGTGGTCAGAGGATATAGCCGGGTGCCTGAGCCACCTGCCAGAATAATACCTTTACGAGCCAAAACACTGTCCGGTCAAAACGAGGGTTGGAGTATACAAGATTACAACGGCACACCCCAACTTCACTAACCCGCCCGATAATCACCGCTAAACCGGCTCAATTGCTTGATAAATTTCATCAGGCCATCGTCGGCTTCCTGGTCGGCAGCAACACTGAGCAGTTGAGTTTTCGCATCATCATAGTCAGACCAGTTGATCGAAGCGCTGTATTGTTGAAGCTGGTGCAGTACCTTGGTGATGGTGCGAAACTTGTTCAGTCGTGTTGCCTGTCGCAGACCGCCAAGATAGTTGTCGCGGCAAACAGTGGGTACGATGATCTTGTGTTTGTCAGCTGCCACCAGTTCAGCATTCATCATGATTCTCGCCAGACGCCCATTACCATCATCGAACGGATGGCACTCTGTAATAAAAAAGTGCATGAACAACGCGCGCCGAATGCCTTTGGGTAATTCACTGTATATCTCAAATCCCTGAACCAGTGTTCCCTGGAGGTTTTCCGGTGTCACAAACTGTGTTGAGCCAGCTTGATTTGCACGGATTTTGAACAGTCCCGGGTGTTTGTTCGGACGCTGTGCCAGTAACACGCTGTGTCTTGATTTGAGAATATCGATCAATGAATTGGTTGACTCGGGCAAGCGAGTCATTTCAGCCTGGTCGCCGGCGATTTCAACATGAGACAGCAGATCATGACTGTCTTCGTGTCGTTCGTATTGGGCTTGTTCAGAAGTAAAAATTTCCTCAGCCTCATCTATGGTGAATCGCGTACCCTCGATATAATTGGAGAAATAGCTTTCATAAAAGGCCAGGCGACGCCAGCCGGCAGTATCATATACGTACGGAATTTCGGCCAGTTCAATCCTTGACAGGTAAGCTGAAAATGCAGCAAAGCGCGTCACCCTTTCTTCATCAAATGGCATCCCGGCTGCAAGAGCGATACTGGCCCCACCGTGTAAAACACTGTTAACCTGGTGAGTCTTCAAGACAGCCGATACCATCTTGCATAACTGTTGCTGCTGTTTCCCCCATCCAAGTTGAACCGCCAGGGTTACTGTATCATCCCGGAGTTGGTTCAATCCTGCCTCACCACGGCGAGTTACCACATCCAGTAGTTGAGACGCCACCCACTCATATCCAAGTTTCTTTTTTGAACCAGGTTTTGTACGCGTCGAGGTCAGATTCTCCAGAAGCTGACGCGCCAAATTACTTCTTTTCATTTCCAGCCCCAGGGGTTCAACACCGTGGTCAATATCACCTGCCTCGATAGTAAACTGGACAGGGCCAACATCGACTGTGCGGCGTGCGCCGGTTGCTACCATGAGGTAGACACGGTTGTTGACTGGCCTGAGTTCAACGGCAGTTCTGTAAACTGCGAGCGGACCGACAAACAGGAAGTTGGCAACACGCACCCATTCTTTACGGAGCGTGTCTCCTATCTCAACAATATCGTCAGTATCGACATAGACATCCTTGCGTATGCGCGTGAGCCCACCGCGACGAAAATACCGTTGCAATTCTTTTCTTATAGCAGCATCAGTTGCGAGGTAGAGTATGGCCATATTTATTTCGTGGGAGTTTTATTGTTAGATAATAACTATACTATTATTGTTAATATATGTGAAAATATATATCAGATATATAAATTAATGTTAATATCTATAATAAATATAGACTATTTGTAAATTACTATCTCACCGATTATCAACTCAATCCTGACAATGATGTTGTACTTGGCAAAAGACTGTGAAGAAAGCATCAAGAATGCCACTGACGTTCTGAAAGAGCACAAAACAATTGCTCT
>JAPOOX010000185.1 GCA_026713185.1 Gammaproteobacteria bacterium | reverse complement strand
TGATTCGATTTTGGTTAACGTCGTGTTTTCTGTATCACCCGAAGGGAGCGAGTGTGACCTGACGTCAAACTGGTTTGAAGGCGCAGTGATCAGCAGGCTATTGACCAGAGCCAGGCCAAATACAATGATGATACAAGCCAGGTTGCCGAGTCTGATGGTTGAGAAGGGGAATGCAGGAATGGGGAATACCGTGTTCTGTTAGTTGTTTAATGTTAAATGACTCACGACAATTTACGGCGATCGTCTGTTAATTTGTAACACATCATCTGCTACCTTTTCTACCAGGATTTTCTGTTCGAAAATGTAATATCATGTTTTAAAAATGCGACATGTTGTTCAAACTATTGACGTTTACTTAAATTCCATCCCACAACAGAGTTTTCCATGAATTACCGCCAGATTTTCACCTTCTCAAGACTTTGGATGATGTTCGGAGTGACCCTTGTGGTGATGTTCGGAATCCTGCTGCTGGTTGGTGGCAGAGCCTTTCAGGAAGCTCCGCCAATGCCCAAAGCAGTCGTTTCGGTTGACGGTGCAGAAACGACAGTGATTTTCACTGACGAGGACATCCGGGTGGGCCGCGATGTGTGGCGCCGGTTGGGTGGTATGGAGCTGGGTTCTGTATGGGGGCATGGCAGTTATCTGGCGCCTGACTGGACGGCTGACGTGCTGCACCGGGAAGCCATGGCAATGCTGGATTCTGAAGGTGATTTTGAAAAACTATCCGAACCGGCTCGTGCCGCCCGGATCGCAGGTTTCGCCGCCCATTTCCGCACCAATACATATGATCCTGAAACGGGAGAGATCATAATATCGTCAGCCCGGGCTCAGGCAATTGCCGCGATCAGCACATATTATACTGCCTTGTTCGGCGGTAGCGGTGACGGCCCTGAGGCGGAGGCCATGCGGGAAGCCTTTGCTATCCCCAACTCACCGCTGGGTACGAATCCGGACGAGGATATTCACGCCCTGGTATCCTGGTGGTGGTGGACTTCCTGGGCGGCGGCCACTTTGCGTCCTGATGACACGGTAACCTACACCAACAATTGGCCCCACGAACCCCTGGTTGGAAACAAACCCAACAGTTCCATCTTTATCTGGACATTCATTTCCATCGTATTGCTTCTGGTTGGTATTGGCGCGTTATGCTGGTTCTTTCTGCGGGAACGGGAAGAATGGCAAAAAGATACTGATCCGCTTTCAGACGCTCCGGACAAAAACCCGATTGCCGTGATTAGCCCCACCGCTTCCATGAAGGCTATCGTAAAATATATCTGGGTCGTTGCACTCCTTCTGGGATTACAGATCACCCTGGGTGCGGTCACCGCACACTATGCCGTAGAGGGACATGAATTCTATGGAATACCGCTCTCCGAGATTGCCCCGTATGCCTTGACACGTACCTGGCATGTGCAACTCGCGGTGCTCTGGATTGCGACGGCCTGGCTTGGCGCGGGTCTGTACCTGGCGCCCATGATCGCCGGCTCTGAACCACCCATGCAAAAGCTCTGTGTGGATGTTCTCTTGCTGGCACTGGTAATCGCGGTTCTGGGGTCCATGGCTGGTGCGTGGCTTACACTTACCGGGCGGATGACAGATCCCGACCTGGTGTACTGGTTTGGTCATCAGGGATACGAGTACCTGGACATGGGACGTTTTTGGCAGATCCTGATTTTCGCCGGTCTGCTTATCTGGCTGGCATTGATGGCAAGATGTATTGTGCCGGCTATTCGCGCCGGCGGGGCCGACAGGCATCTTCTCCTCCTCCTGCTGATTTCATCAACCGGTATTGGCCTGCTGTTCGGCGCCGGTTTTTTCTATGAGCGCGATACGCATCTTACCATCGCCGAGTACTGGCGCTGGTGGGTTGTTCATCTCTGGGTCGAAGGTGTGTTTGAGGTGTTCGCAACCGCCTGGGTCGCCTGGGTGTTCGTACACATGAGGCTGTTGCGGTCATCGACAGCAGCGATTTACGTCATGTTTTCTGCCATGATTTTCCTCGGAGGTGGCATACTGGGCACTTTCCATCACCTGTACTTCTCTGGTACACCGGAACCTGTGCTGGCGCTTGGCTCGGTTTTCTCAGCGCTTGAGGTTGTGCCGCTGGCACTGATTGCCTTTGATGCCCACGATCACTGGCGCGCGGAACGTCATGTACCCTGGGTTCGCCGTTATCATCTACCGCTGATGTTCTTCATGGCAGTTGCATTCTGGAACCTGGTCGGCGCCGGAGTACTTGGTTTTCTTATCAATCCGCCCCTGTCGCTTTATTACCTGCAAGGATTGATGACGACCCCAACCCATGGACATGCCGCGTTATTCGGCGTCTACGGTATGCTTGGAATTGGTTTGTTGCTGCTCTGCCGGCGTGATCTTCCCCAGGTTGAAGGCGCCTGGTCTGATCGGATACTGCTTTGGGTATTCTGGCTGTTTAACGGAGGTCTGGCACTGATGGTGTTCGGCTCGTTACTGCCCCAGGGAATCATACAGGCACTGGTATCATTCGATCAGGGTTACTGGTATGCCCGCGCACCCGAACTCATGCATTCACCAATAATGGAAACACTGGTCTGGCTGAGGGTGCCGGGCGACATCGTGTTCTCGCTGGGCGCCTTGTTGCTTCTTGTATTCCTGGTGCGACTGGAGAAATGGGGTCGGAGTAAAGTGCCGGAGTAAAGTGCCGGAGTTAGGAGAATTAAATCAATACGCCTTTATCAATCCTGCAGTCCACTTTTGGTTACCAGGAATTCAGACCGCTTCAGCAGGACATCATTGAACATGTTCTGACCGGTGGTGACGCTCTGGTGCTGATGCCAACAGGCGGCGGTAAATCGTTGTGCTACCAGTTGCCGGCGTTGTTGATGGAAGGATTGGTAATCGTTGTTTCACCCCTGATTGCGTTGATGGAAGACCAGGTTCGGCAGGCCAGACAAATGGGTATCAGTGCGGGATATCTGAATTCCGCACAATCTGTTCAGGATTATGCCAGGACCATAAGAGAAATCAGAAAAGGAACACTAAAGCTGCTCTATCTGGCGCCGGAAAGATTACAAAAACCGGAGACGACAAATCTGATTGAGAATGCCATGGTCTCGCTTGTAGCCATTGATGAAGCCCACTGTGTCTCTCAGTGGGGTCATAATTTCCGGCCTGATTATCTGCAGCTTGGCATGTTCAAGGAACGTTTTCCGGATATACCGCTCATCGCCCTGACCGCCACCGCCAATGATCTCACCCGCAACGAGATTCTGGAGAAACTCAACATCTCTGGCGCCAAGACGTTCATCACGGGGTTCGACAGGCCAAATATCTACTATCAAATCCAACAAAAGAAAGACCCACGGCAGCAACTGGCAGGTTTCCTCAGGAATCGCCATGGACAGTCAGGTATTGTCTATTGCCTGTCAAGGAAAAAAACCGATCAGACAGCGGACTGGCTGGGCAGTCAGGGATATGATGCCTTACCGTATCACGCCGGTATGGAAGCTGAAGATCGGCAGGTCAATCAGCGCCGTTTTCTTGAGGAGGAAGGTATCATTATTGTGGCCACCATAGCATTCGGTATGGGTATTGATAAACCGGATGTCAGATTTGTTGCCCATCTTGACCTGCCCAAAAGCATCGAAGCCTATTATCAGGAAACAGGCAGGGCAGGGCGCGATGGTGAGCCAGCGGATGCCTGGATGACGTACGGTTTGCAGGATGTGTTGCTACTCCGGCGCATGGTTCTGCAAAACCAGGATGAACAACAGATCCGGATTGAACAGCACAAGCTGAATTCGATGCTTGCCTTCTGTGAACTGACAGAATGCCGCAGGAAAATTCTTCTCAAATACTTCGGCGAGGAGTCTGTTGACCACTGTGGTCATTGCGATAACTGCGTCGTGCCCAAGCCGACGTTTGATGGCACAGTGGTCGTGCAGAAACTCCTTTCCACGATCTTCCGCACGGGCCAGCGTTTTGGCGTGAAATACATTATCGATGTGCTGCTGGGTAAAGAGGACGAACGCATATCCCGTTTTGGTCATGATCGCCTGAGTGTTTACGGCCTGGGTAAGGAAATGAACGTCAATGAATGGCGAAGCGTCATCAGACAGACTGTTGTACGGGGACTGGTAGAGGTGGATGTTGGCGGTTACGGCGGCTTGAAACTATTACCGTCATGCCGTGCTTTGCTGCGGGGGGAAGAATCAATAGACCTGAACAAGGATATGACACAGACACCGGCAAAGGTCCCCGGCAGAGTCGCCATTGAGAACCTGGACTATGATGAAGTGCTCTTCGAGGGATTAAAGCGGCTGCGAACCACAATTGCCAGTGAGAACAAGCTGGCGCCGTATATGGTGTTTCATGACAGTACTTTAAAAGAGATGGCAGCCTTTAAACCTGCCGATAAAAAGGCATTATTGACGGTTAACGGCGTCGGAGAGGTCAAATTGCAGAGGTTTGGCGACAGGTTCCTGGAAGTCCTTACGGGCGGTGACCTGGATAATAAAAGCTGACCCATTGTTTGCGACATCTTACTCGAATCGAGTATTCTGCATGGATGGATACTAACCTCTCTACGCGTGTTCCTGGCCTCCTTCCTGGTAAACAAACCTCAAGGCCATTCGTCTATTGATCCGATGAGGTGTCTGCAAAAGTGTCAATGAGCTTTTTTGAACGCTATTTATCTGTCTGGGTTGTGCTGTGTATTATCGGCGGAATTCTGCTTGGAAAAGTGGCGCCTGAATTTGCCGGCACGCTCGATGGTATAGCGATCCGTGTCAACGATGCACCGGTGGTTTCCATCCCGATAGCCATTTGCCTGTTCTTCATGATGTATCCCATCATGGTAAAGATTGATTTTCACGAAGTCATCAGCGCCGGCAAAGCGCTGAAGCCGGTTGGCCTGACGCTGTTCATCAACTGGGCCATCAAACCATTTACCATGTATGCGATTGCAAGTTTTTTTCTCGGCAGCCTGTTCCTGTCACTGATTGGTCCCGATGCGGTCGACCTTGTAAAATTTCCATTAGGAGCGGAGTTGTTGGTCGGCGACACTTATGGCGCCGGACGAGTGGTACTCGTTGATGGTATTAAAATGCTGGAAGTCCCGCTCTGGCGCAGCTACCTTGCCGGATGCATTCTTCTCGGCATCGCACCCTGTACCGCCATGGTACTGGTCTGGGGTTACCTGTCCAAAGGTAATGATGGACACACGCTGGTGATGGTCGCAATCAACTCGCTGGTCATGCTGGTACTGTTTGGGTTCCTGGGTGGTTTCTTACTCGGTGCAGGTAAATTGCCCGTTCCCTGGCAAGCTCTACTGCTGTCTATAGGTATCTATGTGGCGCTGCCTCTGCTTGCCGGCTATGCCTCACGGAAGTGGATTATCAGAGTCAAAGGTAAACAGTGGTTCGAAGAGTCCTTCCTGGGATTCCTGACACCAGTGACCATAACCGCGTTGCTGGTTACACTCGTTCTTCTCTTCTCCTTCAAGGGAGAGATCATAGTCCAGAAGCCGTTGACCATTCTGTGGATTGCCATTCCGCTGTTTGTACAGACATTGATCGTCTTCGCCCTGGGTTACGGACTGTCCAGGCTGTTGGGACTCAGTTACAGGGATGCTGCTCCTACCGCCATGATCGGTGCGTCCAACCATTTTGAAATTGCGATCGCGACCGCGGCAATGTTGTATGGATTATCCTCGGGCGCTGCTCTTGCGACCGTGGTCGGTGTGCTGATTGAGGTACCGCTCATGTTGATGCTGGTAAAATTTTGCCTGCGCACGCAAAACTGGTTCCCCAATACCTCTCCCGGCTGAAGAGGCAATTTAACAGCGATGATATCCGTGAGTGGATATGAAGCAGGCAGATTATTCGGGATCTTTTTGCAACACCAGACGATAACATTGCAACCAGTTACGTAAAAAACAGTGTGCCGACCCCCACAGGTAAATGCGGAAACTTCGATAATCTGCTTCGCCGAATTTTTCGACAATAAAGTCCCGGTTGGCATCAAATCGTTGTGCCCATTGGACTAAAGTTAGGTAGTAACTGTTCCGGTCATCCCAAACTCCCTTCAGGTCAAAAGGCATTGACGCCATCGATTTCAGGAACTCGTGGAGTACAAAAAAGGAATGGTTACCGGGATAGATGTGTTCCGTGATAAAGGATGATTTCCGGTGTTTTTTGGGGAAAGCGCCCGCATCAAAAACCACGTGCCCTCCAGGCCTCAACAGATTGTCAAAACAATTCAGGATTCTTGTATAGTCGGGTAAATGCTCCATGACACCCAGTAAAACAATGGCATCGAATTGTTTTTCGGACTTGAACTCCAGGATATCCGACATCACGTTGGTTATCGGCAGATTTTTTTCGGCAGTCAGTTGTTGCATATAATTAAAGGATTGTTCGGCTATCGTGATGCCGGTCACATTGATCTCTTTTCGAGCCGCGTATTCTGCAAACGAACCCCAACCTGGACCAATCTCCAGCACTTCACTACCGGGAGTCAACTTGCATCGATCGAGAATAAAATCCATTTTCCGGCGAACTGCAACGGTAAGTTGTTCATCCTCTGATTCGAATATACCTTGGGTGTAACAACGAAATTCACGGTCCAGGAACGCCAGAAAAAATGAACTGTCCCGCTCATAATGTTGCCGGATCGCCGACTTGTTGACCGCGATCTGCCCCAGTAGCAATGGCGCAATGAACCGCCAGAGAGACTTGAAAAAGTGTCGATCCTGCATGTGATGGCGCAGGTCATAAATTGCAAGCATATCGCCCTTGAGGTCAATCCAGCCGTTAATATAGGCGTTTGCAATAATCCCCTCATCGAATGAGGTAATGGCCTTCAAACCTTTGGGATGATTTATCTCCAGTTTAAATCTGGATGAACCCGTGCCGATGTGGTATTCACTGCCGTCCAGAAGAATCACATCAAAGCTCACTTCGCTGTCACGAAACCTTTGTTTGATAAATTCAATAAACTGCTTCCCTCCGCGCGATCTGGCGTCCGGCTTCATGCCGGATTCCGGTATGTTCATTGAAGTCATTGAACACTCCAGTTAGTGTTTCCTGAAATTATTACCTATCTAATATGATCAAGCAATTAATTCTGTTTATCCAAATAGCGGTCAGTTGGAGGGGTTTGGAAGAAAATCCCGACTTCATGTGACTACTCAATATAACGAATTCCTCAAACAGACATCTCCATGGTAAATAAAGACACTGACCACGACCTGTTAGCTCGTTTTTATCAAAATGACGACGATTCAGCACTTGGTGTTTTCGTGGAACGACATCGAGACTGGGCGCTATCACAGGCGCGCAGATACTTCGTTGAAGAGGCCGAAGATATCGTGCAATTGTCGATATTGCGACTGATGGACTCGCAGCCGGTAGATGGTCTGGTAACCCATCCTCTTGGGTGGTGGCGAGCCATCATCAGTGCAACTGCAATGAATAAACTTCGCAATGCAATACGACGTCGTGAACGAGAGCAGGATGCACTCGACATATCAGCGATAAAGCATGTCGACACGGATCTTGATGAGTCTGTTGCCCGTAAACAATTGATCAGTTTGATTCATGAAGAACTGGATCGAATGGATGAGCGAATGCGAGGCCCATTGTTCAAGCGCTACTTCGAGGATCTCAGCTACAGAGAAATCTCGAATATATTAAAACTGAGCCCTGGAACCGTAGCATCTCGTCTGGCACGAGGAATCGCACATATCCGCGAATCGCTTGTTCATCGTGGAGTCCTGGTCTTTCCATCAAATAATCAAGGAGCAATCACAATGCCTGTTAATAATTTATCCATAGTCAGGAAAAACAAGGAATTCGCGTTAAAGTGGCGGGATATCTGGACGGTCCTTCTTGATGACAATGTCCGTGTACTCGGCAGGATTACATCAAGTATCGATAATGATGGAAACGTAGAAATACATTGGCGAATGGACACCGCTCTATATGACTCCCCGACCCAGGATGGAACTTCTGAACCTGCGAAGGATCATCAATGGAGTGAGAGGGAAATAGTCTTGACTGATGTCGACAGGTTTACGTGGAGTCATTTTCGCGCCTCAGAAGGCTCTATGAAAAGCAAAACCGCTGGCTGGGACTATCAATTTACACCGTCTAATGAACACAATGTATGCGTTTCCAGTATCCGTGATGCCCAGAATGCCGCCAAGATCATGCCGAGGAGTCAGGATAACCAAAGCGAATGGATTATCAACCCGGAAACCGACAAGGAAGGATCAGATGATAATGGTTCTGTCATTCCGGATCTGTTTATGCCTTTGTATATTTGCAATCAATCCCTGGATGGAAAGTCCAATCGGACAGTGCGATGGATGAGTTTTGAAGTTAAAGAAAACGGAAGACAATGGATGATCCTGCCGTCTTATTTGCGGTATGCCGGACGGAAAGGACTACCCACTGGCTTAAGCCACACTTTTGAACTCAGTAATCCCCAGATTGACAACAACGTCTTTTCCATTTGGGTGGACAACGATGGTGCATTGATCGGAATGAGTGATAACCGCCAGTCGATTTTGGCAACGGATGATGAGGTAATTGCACGCGGATTGGTTTCAAGGGGACGTTGTTGAGCTTTCGGGTAACCTGGAAGGTGTGGAACTGCCTCTGCACTATTCAAGCGAACTCAGTACATACAGCACCAGACAACACTGCCATCGCCTGGCTGTCTTCAATCTGACGGCGCCTCACCCCTTACAAGCATCAACAGCCGCTTGAACTCTTCGTTGTCACTGTCGCTTTTCCAGAAGTTAATGAACCGACAAACGACTTGTAGATTTCCAGGCTCGTAATGTTTATCACTGTCAATTCGATCGAGCGAGGCTTGTAGGTTTTTGTTGGCGTCGGGGCCAACAAAGTGAAGTGGTATACCGGTAAGTGCACAACAGTTATCTTGCATGTCAAGTAAGGACGCAATTAGCTCTTCGAGTTCTGCCGAGGTCATTCTTAACTCTTTGTTCTTTACCAATCGTTCAACAATCTGACCATTAGCATCCCTAACGGTGTTCTCGGTTGATTGTCGCATCTCAATAATGGATGACTCGCGACCGCTGAGGACTCGCCCGACATCCTTACCTTCCGGCACTTTAGCCAGTTCGCCTTCAGCCTCCTGCTTAACCAAGGTCCAAAAGATCCAGCAAAATGAATGTGCGTCAATGAGACGGACGTTATCGATACCTGCTGCTGTCCCAATAAATGTCCGAAGGCTGTCCAAAGTTTGATTGTAGGTCTTGTAGTTCGCCCAGTTGCACTGTTGTTTGGTGGAAAAGTCTATACCGAGAGCGTGGAAAGCTCGGTCAAATCCCGTAGGCTGGATTGGCATGAACCGATCCATGTCCTTGAGAAAATAAAGATACGCCAGTAACGGATACTTGCCGCCAGTCAACTCATTTAATTGGTCGAACAAGGCTCCCTCATCAGCGTCCGTGCGATACAGCCCATACAGGAGGACCTCGATCTTACGACAATGGTTCGGGTTAGAAACGGCATCCAGAAGTACACGGTGATCGCGGTTAGCGTCACCGTAACGGTTCTGCCAAAAAACCAGGTTGTTGGTTCGGTCACCTCGATTTTCCTGTATTTCTATAGCCTCAATCGTGTGGTTCAAGATCGTTCCAGACCCGATATCACCTTCTGACCATTCCTTGGCTCGTAGCAAGCTGATGGCATAATCCCGTAAACGCGGTTTATAGCTTTCCTCGACGGCGGCATACCCATCATGGAAGGTCTCGAATGGATGCCCCGACTTGACGGCAATTAACTCCTGGAATCGTTCGAATGCTATCTGGAATTTTATTAGGTCAATCGTTGTACCTGTCATTTCAACGACTCCAGTGATTGTGCCATCGGATCGAGTGCCCCGTGGAGGGGGGCATTGAAGAGGTCGAGGCGGGTAGTGTCCGCCTGAGTGAGAAGGGTCTCCATCCAGTCGCAGGGTACCAATGACTTAACGTTTTTTCGACGTTGCGATATTGTTCGGCAAGAAGTGGGAGGAAAAAAATTGATGCCTTTAGGAACTTGAAAAGGCGGAAGGTGAGCTTGCTCATTTAGTACCCTTTATCCCTGCAAAACAAGTTACGGCTGATCAGTGTGTCTGACTCAATGCCCTCGGATCTCTCCTCGATAGGTTTGGGAACGGAAAATTTCTGCATAAAAGACCTCAAGACTGAGGATACTTAAAATTTTACGGCTAGAGTAGGGATATGGGAATTTTGATGACATCCCGTATTATCGTGCAGCCAGTAAAAATTTAAACAAAAAGTAGAGGTTTTAGGTGGGTCAATTTTGAACGCCGATAGTGGGTCAATTTTAGACGCCTATTGACAGTCCAGACCTGTTTAATCACGAAATTAATTCTGTCCATCAAATTGGTGCAGACTGGGTACAATTCGAATAGATGAGATGGCCGATAGCAAAATGTATGGCACAATTTGCGTTTAGTTGGACCTGGTGCAGAATATCAGGCAGGCACTCCTAAAAATGCAGGCAAAAAGACTTGTTAGAATAGATGAGTTAATGGAAGGCTTGATGACAGAAACAAATCGATACTTCAGGGTTCAAACAATATTGCCGGGAGAAGATTGATGTTCAACACCAGTGAGCAGATTCTGCAGCAATTCCTTGCCGGGGAAGACAGCCGCGCCGAGTTCAAGGAGATCCGATTCGGGGGTAGAGGGGTAATATCCCCTAATGCCGAAGAGTTTGCCGGTGAACTGGTCGCGTTTGCAAATGCAGAGGGTGGCGTCGTATTCCTTGGTGTTGACGACTCCGGCACTGTGATGGGAATTCCACAGGAGAAAATAGGAGAGGTTGAACAATGGATTCTTAATATCGCCACTCACAATTGCGATCCACCGATACGTCCTGACCTTCGCAAGGTACTGCTGCCGGGAGCGGGTGGAGAAGACCAGCTTGTTCTTCTGGCAGAGGTACCACGTGGATTATATGTACATCGAACTTCAGGAGGGCGTTACTACACACGAATCGGGTCCACAAAACGGAATCTTACGTCACCGGAACTTGCCCGACTTTTCCAGCAGCGGGGTCGCGAATATGTATTTGACGAGCAGCCAGTACTTTCTGCAACCGTGGACGACCTCAACCGTAATCGGCTGGAAGCGTTTTTTGGGCGTTCACCGACTATTCCCTGGCTTGACCTGCTGCGCAATACACGTGTGACATTTCAGGACGAGAGTGGAGTAGACAGGCCCACCATAGCTGGTTTGCTGGTCTTTGCGACGGAACCAACCATGTTCCTCGCATCTGGCTCCATTGAAGCCGCGTGTTACCACGGAACCCGGCTGTCCTCCGATGATCTGATCCACGATGAGAGGCTCACGGGTCCTGTATCCGATCAGATCGATGCCGGAATCGCTTTTGTAACCAGATTCATGCAAACCGGTAATTCTTCTGAGGCGCATACACAGTATGACATTGATGTTGTTGACGAGGCTATTGTCAATGCGGTTGCCCATCGTGACTACGCCATCGCTGGCTCAAAAATCCGTCTGTTCCTGTTCGCTGATCGGCTGGAGTTATACAGCCCTGGTGGATTGCCGAACACCATCACACTGGAGGATATGCCCTACCGCACGTTTACCCGTAACCAACTTCTGGTCAGCTTCCTGTCGAGGCTACGCAGTAAACGCACCGGGCAGGTATTCCTGGAGTCACGTGGTGAGGGCGTACGGAAGATACTCGAAGACGGGGAAGCATACTCTGGCCGTCGACCCAGGTATGAACTGTTTGGCGATGAACTCCGTTTGACATTGTGGGCCAAGGGGGATGCAGTACCAGAGACTGACTAAGTAAATGAGTATTGCAAAATACAAGATACTGGTAGAGAAATCGTTGGAAGCATGTCTGGCTGCCATTGAGGTCTATAACAAACCAAATTTTAAATTTCGCGAAGAGACTTTTTCAATCCTGATGCTCTCAGCTTGGGAAATATTGCTCAAAGCGCGAGTCATGCAGGAAGATGGAGGTAAGCTTCGTGCAATCCAGGTATTTGAACGAAAGAAGAAACGCGATGAGCGCGACTGCGGCCACCTCAGCGCAGACGGCCCTGGCGACGGCAATTCACCATGTCGCACGGTTAGATCGGGACTGGCTTTTCTGTTACATTGAGAACCGATACAGGCGACCTTTCACTGCCGGGGCGCTAACCTTCGACTTGGTGGGATGGACACGACATGCTCTATACAGAGGGTTCCCATGATTGAGCACTGGGCGTTGGCGCTTCCCATTCTCCTCGCGGATGTCGTCAACCCCGTCCTGTTCGCCGCGGTTGTGGTCGCGGCCGGATCGTCCCGCCCATGCGCGGCGGGCGTCGCCATGGTTCTCGGCCATACGGTTGCTTACTTCGCGGTCGGCGTCGCGGTAGTGTACGGGTTGGCCGAACTCGCAGCGCGCTGGCTTGCTCCCCTGATCGAGCGGTTCAGCGCGCCCGAGGACATAGATTTCGTGGTCGGCCTTGCGCTGGGGCTGATCCTCATCGGTATCGCTCTCCAGTGGCGGATGTCGCCGCCGAAAACGGACCGTCAGACCGCTTCCTCGTTCGGGTTCGGCGTCGGTGGGGCATTCGTACTCGGCGCGGTGATCAACTTCGTCGGCGCTCCGTTCGCGCTGCCCTATTTCGCGTTCCTGAGCCAGCTCGACCGGCTGGCGCCGGAGCAGCCGCTGATGGCGCTGGCCGCCTATAACGTTGTCTATGCGCTTCCGTTCCTGGCGGTGCCGCTGGCGGTGGCGTCGGTGGGAAGCGCGGTGCTGCCGCTACTCGGTAAGGTGGTGTCGGTCTTGGAGCGACTGTCGGGCTTCGTCCCGCCGGTGCTGCTAGGGCTCGTCGGCGTGGGCCTCGTGGTGGACGCGGCGCTCTTCTTCACGACCGGTACCGGGCTTGTCTGACCGCGGTTCCATCCGTGCGGGCTCCGTCGCCGCGACGGCTTCAACCCCTTGTTTTGTCATTGCAGGGTTTGCGGCTCGTCGCGATTGTGGCAGTGCTCGCCCTATTCGACTGCCCGTTGGGCGGGAGCCATCTCACACCTGCCGCATCGGTGATGCCTGTCACCCTTCAGGCGGCTTCAGGACACGGGAGAGTGACCCCGGTGCCGCATGGCAGCGGCTGGTCAATGGAAAATCGAATGACCCGGCAACTGATGTGTGATGCACTGACAATGGCACTGTTTCGCCGCGGGTTCCCGAAAGAAGTGATCATTCATCGGGAACGATACAAGACCAGACAATCAGCTAAAGGCGCGACCTTTGAATGTATAGAAATATATTACAACCGAAAAAGAAGACATTCAGCTATCGGAAATAAAATCCTGATGCAGTTTGAGCAGGAAAGAGCTTAACTGAGAGTCCAGTAAAACGGGGGATCTTCAGAGACTTGAAGAAAATAAGAAGTATTGTCATATCCGATATCCTGATCCCTCAAATCCCGATACAACAAAGCATTGATCTATCAATTTCTCATCTTAAGAAAAAAATGTAAATAGTTATTGAATATTAATAATTTATGAGTACTATACTGTATATATTAACAGTTATAGTCTTAGGATACATCTTTAACAGCTTTTCAGGAATTGTTCTCGACTTATCTCCTGGCAGTTTGTTTAACCCATCACAAGGAAGACCCACCCCATGCAAACCGCTCCAATAGCCAACCCAGTCACCAAACGCAAGATCGATGACCTTGAAGAAGAGATCATCTCCCTGTCAAAGCACATGAACCAGGACGAGTACCGCTTTCTGGTCATGGTCCGCGAATTCGATATCCGCCAGGGATGGCGGGCCTATCAATTTAACAACTGCGCCGAATGGCTC
>JAPOOX010000341.1 GCA_026713185.1 Gammaproteobacteria bacterium | reverse complement strand
GTCCCCGTTCGATCCAAAAATAGACCAGGTCCACACCGCGCAGCTCATGGTACGCAATGCGGCCTGCCAGGGTCTCCGATGATTGCTCAGAAGCTCCGGGCTTGCGCTGCTGTTCAGATATCTGGCCCTGTATCTCGATGTTGACACCACATCGACTGTATCTTTCACTTGGTGAGACTCAATCAGCGAGATTAAAAAAGTATCAAAAGCTCATTGGCGAATCACTCGGCGCGGATGTCATCGCGAAAATCCGTCACAGTGCCAACAAAGGTCTGATTCTCGGCACGGAGAAATTCAGGCAGCAGTTTGAAGAAATAACAGGCGACTCACCCTCTTCGTCAGACGAGTGACCTGGGTTTACTCCGGCACTTTACCCCGACCCCACTAATCTTTTGCTTTCACATGGACGAAGTAATATTTTCATTCAGACGAATTTTAATTTACACTTAGCCGAATTCCTGCTTCCCCTCGCTAACTTAAACAAAGGCAAAGCATGGATACCCCGCTGTACCATAGATTTACAGAAGAAACGCTGTTTGAGGCACTGCAAGACACCCCTGTCGCGCTGATTCATGGTTCACGCCAGTGCGGCAAAACCACGCTTGCCCAGTCTGTGGGTGAGCAGTTGGGTTATCACTACATCAGCTTTGACGATGATAACCAGCTGCAAGCGGCCAAGGCTGATCCGGTAGGTTTTGTACAAAGCCTGCCGGAAAAAACCACCCTTGACGAAATTCAACGCACACCAGAACTTTTCACCGCGATCAAAGCCAGCGTCGACAAAAACCGAAAGCCCGGCCGATTCATTCTTACCGGATCTGCCAATGTATTACTCTTGCCACAATTATCCGACTCGCTTGCGGGCCGTATGGAAATTATTCATCTACGCCCACTGGCTCAAACTGAAATTGCAGGAAAAAAGCCAGTTTTCCTTCAGCAACTATTCAATGCTGAAATTGGTTCAATACCCAACATAAACAACTACCCACGTTTAGGCGAGACATTAGCAGATATGGTTTGCAGAGGCGGCTATCCTGCTGCCATAGCACGCAGCACGGCAAAGCGACGTAGCGCGTGGTACCGGGATTACATCACCACTATTATTCAGCGAGACGTGCAAGACATCGCCAACATTCGCAATCTGGATATATTACCCAAACTATTTTCTGTGGCTGCCAGCCAAACGGCCCGACTATTTGTAGCGGCAGATCTGGCAGCCCCCTTTTCCATCAGTCGTCCCACTATTCGTGAATACCTGGCACTGCTGGAACAAATCTTTTTAATTGAACAATTACAGCCTTGGCATAGCAACCGACTCAGCCGTTTGATTAAAACCCCAAAAATGCACTTGGCAGATACAGGGTTAGCCTGCGAGTTATTGGTAATAAATAGCCAAAACCTCTGGCAAAACAAAGTGCTGCTCGGTCAGCTACTGGAAACCTTTATTTATCAAGAACTGCGCAAATACGCGGACTGGCACAATGAAGCATTGAAGTTTTACCACTTCCGCAACAAAGACAAAGTTGAAGTGGATATTATAATCGAGCAAGGCCAGCAAGTGGCCGGGATCGAAATCAAAGCATCGGCCACCGTCACACCAAGTGACTTTAAGGGCTTAAACAAATTAAAAGACGCCTGCGGAAAACAGTTTAGCGCGGGCGTAGTATTTTATGATGGCGAGAATATCTTGCCGTTTGGTAATAAATTATTTGCGGTGCCCATTAGTTTAATCGCATTCAGTGGCTTCACTGGCAAGATCAAATCTTAATCAAACTGTTTTTCGCCGCTGGCGAAAATCAAATAAAACAGCATGCCGAACAGCGTCACACCGGGAGGAAGCAGCGCTGCTGACGGCCGAAAACATCAAAGCCGCGCTTACTTCGTCGGAGTAAGATTCCGGGGCGCAGACAATGCTCGACCAGTCGCGCCCTCATACAAGGGGCTTTACAAGCGGTTCCAATTTCCGGGCAAGGTTTTCTCCCATTTGAATCATGCCGTTATCCGCGGGATGGAGCAGGTCGGTGGTCAAATCGCCGATTTCCTGGAGGATATCCGGACCTTCTAAAAGATGTACGTTGGGGTGCGGACAAGCTGCAACCGCATCCCGCAGTTTCTGCCGGTATTCTTCCGGGCTCCCGTTCTGATCAGCATCATTGAACGAATCACTGAGATCACGATGGTGCGTATAAATAGTGATGCACGCGACCGGGCGTGAGGTATCCGATCCTGCGACCGTGTTCACCATGTAAGACACTCGTTTATAAAAGTCATCCAGGGAAAAACCTGCGCTAATCATGTTGACGGAGAGTTCCAGGGTTGCAAAGTGCCAGTCCTTCCTGGCGGCAATGTAATCCGAAATTTCAAACTCGCAATGAGCCGCCCCTCCCAGTCCAAGATTGATGAGGTCGGCGTTTAATCGGCGGGCGACCTGGGCCACATAGGTCAGATGCGGACCGGTTGCCGCGCTGCCGTGGGTGATCGATGTCCCATAAGCGAGGTACCTGAGGGCGGGGACTTCCCCGGCTGCCGGGGGTCTGACATCCCCTTCGATCTTATGAATTCTCAGTGACGCGCCCCGCAGCATGATACGACAGACTTTAGGCGAAAAGGCCATGGCCTTGCCGTGTACCCCGGGCATTCGGGCAAGCCGGTCAGCCTGAGCATGCAGCTCAACCACCTGGGGCTCCGTGCCAATGACCAGCGACTGTTTACCCTGAAAAGGACCATAGAATATCGACGCATCCGTTTGTCCTTTAGAGGAAAGGGTCAAACGAACAGAAGGCCCCTCACAAACAAATCGTATCTCCGCATTGGCTGGGCTGAGCACCTTCTCCTGGGCATATTTGTTCAGTTTCAATCGGACTGCTTCCGGCGTCCTTTGAAGCCTGACGGGCCCTCCATCGCCAACTTCCACAACCTCGTCGATGTTGTGCAGTTCTACATTTCCATAAATCATGTGTAACCCTCCTCAGTGCGCCAGCCAGTTACCGGTCCCAGTTTAACTGTATCTGAACCGATATCGCAGTCTGACCCGACTCTTACAGTCCTTCTGCTTTAAACGCTGCATCACGCCACTCGATGGCTGCCTTCAGCCCCTCCTCCCGCGAGATTCTGGCAAAATCTCCCGCGCCCGGTCGCATATGGCCGCTCAACGCATGCCACTGCCAGCCGGTCTGAAGTGCCGTGCGGAAGCCCATGATCTCGTAAGCCTGATTGACCGAATGCTTATTCGCGGCGAGCAGATCCGGTGCGATGCTTGCCAGTGCCCTGATCTCACCTTCAACTGCTGCATCGAGCTCGTCCTCCGGGTAGGATTTCGCTACCCAACCCATGTCAGCCGCCTCCTTGCCGGAGATCGAGTTGCCGGTCAGCTGAAGGTACTTGGCCTGCGCCATGGTCATCTTCCAGGGAAAGTAAGGCGTATCCGGCGTGGTCTGACCGCGCATCGGGGGATACCCGATCGAGGCATTCTCGGCGACGAAAGCGATGTCCGCCATCGACATGATCTCGGTACCACCAGCGAGACAGTACCCGTGAACCTTAACCACCACCGGCTTCAGCAGATCCCACATCGTCAGCCAGTCCCGCAGGCAGCTAAGTGCGAACTGGTCGGTCCAGGAGTCGAAATGCCTGGAACTCACCCAGCCTTCCGGCGGGGTGCCTCGATCCGTATTCGGGGTGACGTCGTAGCCGCTACAGAACGATGGACCCGCGCCGTCGATGAGGATGACCGTCACCTCGTCGTCCTGCTCGGCCGCTCGCAGCGCGGCAACGAGTTCGCGCCTGAGTTGATAGCTCAGCGCATTGCGTTTCTCCGGCCGGTTCAGGGTAATGCGCGCGATCCGATCACCGCATTTGTATTCAATGGATTCGTAGGTACTGTTCATGCTCGTCATGCTCGACTCCTGTTCGGGTTTGAGAATTAGACCTTTAGTCTATCAATTTGGCTGCGCGGTGACTCCACTTGTCACGTCGTCCTGCCAGGCTTCAAATGCCGCCAGCATCGCCTGGAATTGATCTTATCAAAGGTGAATCTCAATTCTGCCAGGTGTTTTTCGACGACGTGAGAGCCTGCAAAAATGACCTGGCGGGTCATGAGAACCATGGCTGGACGATGGCCCAGCGCCTGCTGCAAGTTGGGCGTTCTGCTTACTTTCAGGCTCAACGGCTTTAATTTATTGCGCCACTGGCATAGGCAGCCGCAATCTCTTCATCCGACAAGTTCAAAACCTGGCTTAAGACTTCAAAGCTGTGCTCGCCCAGCATTGGTGCTGGTCCGCGTGGACCATTGTCATAGTTTGAAATCTTATATTGATGCCCTGCATACGGCACTTGTCCCATCATCGGATGATCAAGATACCGATAGAATTCTCGATGCTTGTTCTGCGGGTCATCAAGTAAATCACTGCTTTTTTGCACTACACCGGCAGGTACACCTTGGGCCTGAAGTTTCTGCATGACCACATACGCATCAAGGTCAGCGCTCCAGGCACTGATGACCTTATCAATTTCATCATGCGCAGCCAGACGATCTGCATGATCTTTGTACTTATCCGCTAACCTGGAATTCCCAATCACCTGGCACAACTTCTGCCAGTGTACATTGCTATCAACGGCAATAGCACACCATCGATCTTCACCCTGACAGGGATAACATCCCTGCGGTGCAAAAAATCGGGAACGATTACCGGCACGGGTCGCAGAAAATCCATTTAGCTGACAGTCCATCAATTCTGGACCCAGGAAATGCAATGCCGTTTCAATCTGAGCGACGTCAAAGTAGCCGCCTTCACCGGTTCGATGCCGGTGGTCGATGGCCGATGCCAGCAAAGTTGTAATAAATCGTGGTGCAATTGTATCGGTGTAGGCTATCCACGGACCGCTCGGACCAAGGTCCGGCCAACCAGTGACTTCATAGAAGCCAGCGATCGCACCGGCGTGATAACCATAACCAGCCAATTGTGCGGCAGGTCCTGTCTGTCCCATGAGACAGGTACTCACCATAATGACCGCAGGGTTAATGGCTTTGATGTCATCAAAGCCAAGCCCCATCCGGGTGATCGCACCGGGAGTAAAACTCTCAACAACAATATCTGCGCGTTCAATCAGCTTGCGTGCAATCGCGATCGCTTCAGGGTGCTTCATATCCAGGGCAATACTCTTTTTCGACGAATTGAAGTCCGCATAAAACTGCGAGTTATCCAGACCAGGCTCCATATCCTTGAACGGAGGAGCGCCCCTCAGCACATCTGGTCTCATTACGGATTCGATACGTATGACCTCGGCGCCATGATCCGCCAGGTACTTGGTAGAAATCGGTCCAACGGCTACCCAGGAAAAATCAACTACTGTCAGCCCGGCAAAAGGCAGCTCATCACTCAACGCTGTAGACATCGGCTCAAAGCTGGATTCCACCAGTTCCGCTTTTATTTCCTCAGTGTGTTCACCGAGGGCGGGCGGTGGTCTGCGAATCGATAGCCCGTCAAACCTCGGCTTTGCCCAGAGGCCAGCTGTATTGACTACCTCACCGGCTACTTCGCGCTTATGCCAATAGTCGCGGCTCTGCAAATGATCCAGCGCCAGTAACTCTTCCAAAGTATCGGCTGGCGCCAATGAGATACCTTGCGCCAAGCCAAACTCAAAAAGTTCCTGCTTGGTCCGCTTGGCAAAAAACGTGCGCAGTAGCTGAGATCCATCAACTACGGTGACATCATGCGCATCGAAATCACGCATGGTTTCATCGTAGGCTTCCCAATTCATGTCGAGCCAGGACTCGTCAGCGATACCTTCCTCGATCATCAGGGGTAAACAACCCATCATGACTTTCGAACTGGGTAATGCGACCAACCAACCATCGGCGCAGGGATAAACCAGGTCAAAATCTGCAATAGGATAGCTCAAGGCGCGGCGTTGAAAGTTTGCACCCTGGATGCCAAACGCACCCATCGAATTCAACATGGTCCAGGTCATCGTGTTTTGCGCTGACAGGTCGACGAACTGGGCTCGCCCGGTTTTTAAGCGCCGATGGTGAGCAACCAGGGCGCCTGAAGCGGCTTCGACACCGGTATGGCGCCAAACCTGCGGCACAGTGATCCGCACAGGCGCCCGATCAACCACACCCTGCAAAGCAACCGGACCCGCAAGTGCCGCAATCGTCAAATCATTAAAGGCCAGTTCCGCGTGGGGTCCATCATTGCCAAAGGCAGAAATCTGAACAAAGACAATCTGAGGGTTTAGCACTTCGACGTCTGAATAACTCATGCCAAACGATGACAAGGCGCCGTCCGGTGCTGGCTCAAAAACAAAGTGCGCCTGCTTAATGAGATTTTCCAAAACAGCCCGATCATCTTCCGACGCCGGATCCAGAACGATGGATCTCTTATTGCGATTGAACGCCTGAAAACTCAGGCTACGCAGATCCTCCGGTGCGCCTTCAACAAAAGGAGCTATACGTCGAGAGTCAGATCCATCCTCCAGCTCAACTTTGATCACATCGGCTCCGAGATCGCCCATAATCATCGGGCCAAGCTCACCGCGTTCATCGGTAAAATCCAGGACTGTATAAGGTGCTAACAACATATCTGACGTGTCTTATCTCTGAATAGCTTGCC
>JAPOOX010000298.1 GCA_026713185.1 Gammaproteobacteria bacterium | reverse complement strand
CGTTATCCCGAGGAATATCGTCATATTGATTCCCTGGACAGCCTGAAGGTAATGACTGCCAAAGGGGCGGTGCCGATTTCGAGTTTCGTGACCAGTGAAGCTGTGCCAAACGTGGATATGATTCAACGTATCAATGGTATACCGGTCAAGTTTATCCGCGCAGATGTCTCACCGGGTGTACTGGCGGATGACAAGGTGCAGCAAATCCAGGAGTGGTTGGAAACACAGGAATTTGATCCGGCACTCAAGATTGAGTTCAGAGGCGCCAATGAAGAACAGGCAGATTCCATTGCGTTCGTCAGCGTCGCGTTCAGCCTGTCCCTGTTGCTGATGTTCGTTCTGCTGGTGACCCAGTTCAACAGTTGGTATCAGTCATTGCTGATCCTTTTTGCCGTGGTAATGTCTACAGCCGGCGTCCTGCTTGGACTGCTGATCACAGGGAAGCCTTTCAGCGCAATCATGACGGGTACCGGCGTGGTGGCGCTGGCGGGTATTGTGGTGAACAACAATATAGTACTCATCGATACCTTTAATCGTATCCATAAGGAATATCCTGAGTTGGACCACATTTCTCTGATAGTGAGAACAGGCGCTCAACGTCTGCGCCCGGTGTTGCTGACGACTGTCACCACGGTTTTTGGATTGTTGCCACTGGCAAGCAACTTGAGTGTTGATTTTATCAATCGAAATATTGTACATGGCGGGATGCTGTCGAGTTATTGGGTCCCCTTGTCCCAGGCCATTGTTTCCGGTCTGGTGTTTGCTTCACTGCTGACATTGGTGGCAACACCTGCCATGCTGGCCCTGCCGCACCATTTTCACTCAGCCCTTAATGGTTTCTTTAGCAACAGGTTCGTTCGGAGATTCTCTCTGGTCTGGCAGAAGTGATGCCGGCAAGGTTGCATTAACAGCCCATCTCAACGTATTCTTTTGCGCCTATTCAAAGTGAGAGAAAACGATGACTGGTGTAACAGACCTTTTTGGCCTTAAGGGCAAGATTGCATTAACCACAGGATCTTCCATCGGTATGGGCCGGGCTCTTGCGGAAGGATTGGCACTGGCGGGCGCCCGTGTCGTGATTTCCAGCCGCAAACATGACGTCTGTCTGCAGACTGCCGAGAATATCAATGAAATGTGCGGCGAGGAGAGGGCTGTCGCCATTGCCTGCAATATCGGGTACAAGGAACAACTCCAGGCTCTGGTTGATGAAACTCATGACCGATTGGGTCCCGTTGATATACTGATCAACAATGCAGGAGTCAATCCGTTTCATGGCCCTTCCAGTGAGATTCCGGACTCTGCCTTCGATAAAACCATGGAGAGTAATGTGCGCTCCAATCACTGGCTCTGCCACATGGTGTTGCCGGACATGGTCGCCAAACAGGACGGTGTCATCATCATTACTTCTTCCAACGGGGCATTCCAGGCATCAACGGCATTGGGTGTGTATGCCATATCGAAAGCGGCTGATCTGGCACTGGTCCGAAATCTGGCTGCTGAATACGGCCCCTCCAATATCCGTGTCAATGCACTGTGTCCGGGACTGTTCAAAACCAGATTCGCCCAGGTCCTGTGGTCAGACGATGAGGGTAATGAATATCCGGCTGACAACGTCACGCTCAGACGTTTTGGTGAGCCGGAAGAACTGCGTGGTGTCAGTGTATTCCTGGCATCCCGTGCCGCGAGTTATATGACGGGACAGGCGCTGATCATTGATGGTGGTCAGGTTATGGTGCGTTAGTCCCGGAATGCAAAACGTATGGAGTGTCACTTCAATTGAGCGAGTGACTGTGAGTTGGGTATCAAACTTACTTATCAAGAGGGCTGAAAATTGATTGATTTTGACATCGACCCGGAGTTCCAGGAACAAATCGACTGGGTAGAGAGATTTACCAAAGAAGAAATTGAACCATTGGACAATTTCATGCGCGCCGGCAGGACAAAGGACGGCAATCCCATCGATAGAGATGGGTGGCGCGCCATCAGAGCTTACATTGAGGATCTGAAACAACAGGTCAAGGACCAGGGACTATGGGGATTCCATCTGGGTCCGGATCTTGGTGGCCCGGGTCTGGGTCAGGTAAAACTCTGCCTGCTGAATGAGAAGCTGGGTAAAACCAGAATGGGGCCGGGTATATTCGGCTGCCAGGCGCCGGACACCGGGAATATGGAACTGATTGCCCATAACGGAACCGAGGAACAGAAGAAAAAATACCTGGAACCTCTGTTGTCAGGTGAAAAACACTCGGCCTATTCCATGACTGAACCCCATGCCGGAGAGCCGGGGGAATTCATCTGCTCCGCGAAACGGGATGGAGACGAGTGGGTGATCAATGGCGAAAAATGGTTCACTTCCAATGGCGCGGGAGCGGATTTTCTTATCGTCATGGCGGTAACCAATCCTGATGCCCCACTGCTGGAGCGTGCATCCATGTTTATCGTTGACAGGCAAACACCGGGAGTAGAGGTTGTCCGTAATGTGCATACCTATGGCACTCCGCTGCGTGAGAATTACAACGTGCGGGGTGGTGGTGGCCATGCTTACATCCGGTATAGCGATGTGCGGGTGCCGGCGGCTAATCTGCTCGGTACGGAGGGCGCCGGGTTTGTCGGGTCACAGACCCGTTTGAGTGGTGGCCGGGTGCATCACGCCATGAGGGCTGTAGGTGTTTGTACCAAGGCGCTGGACATGATGTGTGAACGAGCACTGAGCCGAAAGTCCAAGGGTGAGTTGCTGTCCAATCTGCAGATGGTTCAACAGGATATCGCGGACTCCTACATTCAACTCAAACAATTTCGATTGCACGTACTCTATACCGCCTGGCTGATTGACAAGACCGGAGCCTATACACAGGAAATACGCAAGGAGATTGCGGCTATCAAGATTACGGCCGCCAAAGTGAATCACGATATCATCTACCGGGCTATCCATCTGCACGGCGCTCTGGGTATGTCCAATGAAACTCCCCTGGGTGACATGTGGATGTCAGCACCTCAAATGGGCATCATGGATGGTGCTACCGAAGCACATAAGAGTAATCTGGCGAAACTGTTGCTGCGGGATTATGATGCCTGTGAAGATCTGTTCCCCACATATCATTTTCCAAAACTGATAGAAGAAGCCCAGGATAAATTTGAACGGGTTATCGACGATTATCTTGCTGCCTGATCCTCATTCTTGGAGCCTTCAGCGGGCCAAAATCTCTCCCTGCCGCTGTCGCGCAGCAAACAGGCCGGCTTACCTGGATTATCTTCGTCATGTGCTTCCCCCGCATGCCTGTAGTCATGCTCCTCCAACTCGGCGCTCCGACATTATGCTGGTGCAAATGAACACCCCAAAGCCATCTGCTGTATGTCGGGAATAGTATGTGTTTGATAGCATCGTACGGGGTGGCTGCCCCGCAACCCGGGTTTATGAAGAGCCTTCAGTGGGTGGCGCCAAATCAATGTCGATCCGGCCCTGTACACTGTTGATGAGGTACAGCTCATCGTAATCGCCCAGCGAGTCAGCCGGGATGCGCCGTTCAGTTAATTCACCATGGTCTAAAAGGTATTGCCGATATGTACCGCCCAGTAGTCCGCAGTCCACTGGCGGTGTGTAATGTTGACCGTCTTTGACCACCACCAGGTTGGCTATGCAGGATTCTGTCAGTTCACCGGAGGTATTGCACAGTATTAGATCGTCAAGGTCTGGATGTGCTGCCAGTTGCTGATCATAAATTTCGCGGCAGGTGGTTTTGTGATACAGATATAAATTTTCCTGGTCCACAGGACTTCCGGTAATCGCGACTTTCAATTTCTGGCCCGGGATTTCGGAATTTCCCAGGGGCAGGGTATCGGTATTGATAAAGCCCTGTTTCGTCAGGGTCATCCGTATCCGGTATGCTCCCATCTGCGTTACAGATTCAGCACCAGCGACCCCACTGCAAGAGTTGCCGGATGAACATTCAGAGAGGTTCTCCTGAAGCGTTTCAGATAGTGACATCAGTTCGCGACGGACTGACTCTTCATCAAATTGAAACAGGAAATACTTTGCCGATGATGCCAGCCGCGCCAGGTGATATTCCAGCAGGAAGAAACCTTCTTCCGGGGTCCAGCGCAGGGTTTCCAGCAACTCAAACGGCTTATGCTGCTCGCTGATGACTCTGGTTTTGGTAAGACACTCCAGGTACTCGCCGGCCGGGTTGGAGTCCCAGACGATACCACTGCCGGCACCGTACACAGCTTGCCCATCGACTTGTCGGATAGTAATGGTTCGAATAGCCACGTTGAATTGAGCGGTTCTATCCGGGCTGACATAACCAATGGACCCTGTATAAACCCCTCGCGGGTCCGGCTCAATTTCACAAATAAATTTCATGGTGTTCACTTTTGGTGCTCCTGTAATGGATGCACTCGGAAACAGAGCGGAGAATATTTCGCATAACGGGGCGCTGGTGCGGGCAGTAACGGTTGTTGTCATTTGAAACAGTGATTCATAAGTTTCAATGGCAAACGGATGATCAATCCGGATACTGCCACTTTCCGCGATGCGACCCAGATCATTACGGATCATATCGACGATCATCAGATTCTCCGCCCTGTCCTTCACTGATTCGGCCAGAGCAATTTTGTACTGCTCATCCCTTTCAGTGTTTCGTCCGCGGGGGGCAGTACCCTTCATGGGTCGGCAAGTGATGTTTTGGTTATCCAGTGAAAAGAACAGTTCCGGTGATTGAGATGAGATGATGTATTCCCCGGTATTGATGAAAGCAGCGTATGGCGCTGAGTGACTCTCGATGAGAGAGACAAAAGCAGCATAGGGGTTGCTGTCTGCTGTTGCTTTGAATCTGAAGCTGTAATTGACCTGGTAAGTGTTACCCTCCCGCAGCTCTTTTTTTATCCGGTTGATCTGTTTCGTGTATTCCGGGAGTGTCACCGATGGCGTCCAGATTTGTCTGCCGGTATCAACTTGTATCTGACCAGGATGGGTCAGAACAGATACCTTGGAATAAAGACCAAACCAGACCAGGGGCGGGCCGCTTTCCGGTTCATGGGTAATGAATGCCTTGTCGAACGCACCGGACGCTTCGTAGCCAATGTATCCGGCGGCATGGTATCCCGATGCAACCGCCTGTTGTACCTCCTCCATCGTCTGCATAACTTCGTCTGCAGATGAGGCACTCAGTATTCTTTCCGGACTGACAAAGTGCAGCCAGCGGTCTACTCCATCGACATTGTTCGAACGAACGACGGCAAATCCCTCGTGCTGCCAGTTGGTTTGTTGATTCATTTGCCGGTTCAGAAAATAGTGGTCAGACCTGATTTTCTCATTTGCAACTGATCATAACCAGGACTGTGGTTCAACCACCAGGAACCTGAAATGGTTTGCCCGGCAGAATGCACTCGATAAATTACGATACTTTCTACCTGAGTTTGTCGATTCAGGATGCCGGTTGTGTTACAAAGTGGGATAGGCATGTAATGAAAATAAGGGGACCAGATTGACCGACACAACACCGACAGAACACCAGCAAGACAACGAATCGAAGGGGTCCGCAGACATATTCGGGCATCCCCGGGGTCTTTACATCCTGTTTCTGACGGAACTCTGGGAGCGATTCAGTTATTACGGGATGCGGGCTTTGCTGATCCTTTACCTGACCAAGCACTTTCTGTTCGGTGACAGGGAAGGTGGACTGATTGTAGGCAGCTACGCGGCTCTGGTTTACGCCATGCCGGTAATAGGCGGTGTGATTGCAGACAGATATCTGGGATTCCGCAAGGCCGTAGTCTTTGGCGCCATTTTGCTGGTATGCGGTCACTTTGGTATGGCTTTTGAGGGGCCGGAAGCCAGCCGGATTACTGTCGATGGGGAAGTCATCGTGCAGCGTGACGACGTATACACTCAGATTTTCTATCTGTCCCTGGCTCTTATTATAGTTGGGGTTGGATTTCTGAAAGCCAATATTTCCAGTATCGTCGGGCAACTCTACGGTGAATCAGACCCACGACGTGATGCCGGATTTACCATTTTCTACATGGGTATCAACCTGGGTGCGTTTGTGGCCACTCTGCTGTGCGCCTACCTGGGAGAAACCTACGGCTGGCGTTATGGTTTTGGTTTGGCGGGTATTGGGATGCTGATAGGGCTGGTGACATTTACTGGCGGTGGCAAGTACTTGAAGGGGCTGGGGGAACCACCGGACAAAACAGTATTGCAGTCATCAATGATGCCGGGTTTGACCCGGGAACACTTGATTTACATTGTTGGCATTCTGTCGGTTGTGGGTGTGTGGCAACTGATTCAGAACACTGGCGAGTTGGGTCTCGTGCTGGTGTTGTTCAGCGGTGTTATCGTCGCGGGGGTTGTCTATTTCTCTCTGTTCAGATGTACACCCGTTGAACGGGATCGAATGCTGGTCATGTTGACGCTGATCGTTCTATCCGTTTTTTTCTGGGCATTGTTTGAGCAGGCCGGCTCATCTCTTACTTTGTTTACGGACCGTAATATTGACATGGGCGATATCTTTACGGCGGGTATGTTTCAGGCACTGAATCCGTTCTTCATCATCATACTGGCGCCATTTTTTGCCTGGCTTTGGGTACGTCTATCGCAAAAAGGTCTTGAGCCATCGACTCCTGCCAAGTTCGGTCTGGGCATCCTGCAGGTTGGTCTGGGATTTGCCGTCCTTGTCTTTGGCGCCACTCAGGCTGGTCCGGATGGCAAGGTTGCAATCATCTGGCTGGCACTGATGTACCTGTTGCACACTACTGGAGAACTCTGCCTGTCACCGGTTGGACTATCCATGGTGACCAGACTCAGCGTGGCAAGAATTGGGGGTATGATGATGGGCGTCTGGTTCTTATCAGCCTCACTGGCCTCTTATGCAGGGGGGATGATTGCCGGACTGATGGCTATTGAGGAAGGTGGGGGCGCCCTGTCAGGGCTTGCTTCACTTGCTATTTATACCGATGTATTTGGCAGGCTGGGCCTGCTGGCCGTGGTACTGGGAGTTCTGGTGCTGCTGGTGTCTCCATTTCTGCACCGTCGGATGCATTTAAAAGATTAGGCGTCTGTGGGCAAACTTGTCAGTATTTTGAGGAAACAGGTATCCAACAGAAACGCGCGAGTATAATGCAATCACGGAATTTCTGTTCAATATTCACGAGTTTCAAGGTCGCACTTACCAGGGGAATAAACCTCTGGTTGAGCATATTCCAAAAAGATCAAACCTGACCTTGCGTTCGTGATATTTTCTCAGGAACGGATTAGCTATAGTAATTAACAGCGAAGGGCGCCCGGCAAAAGGCTCCCTTCGCTGCCAGTCATTAGTCCTTGAGGCGATTGATTGTCCGCACGACCACGACAGTAACAACACCGGATAGAAGTGCTATTACAAGCTGGTCAAGGATTGCGTCAAGGTGCCCGCCAATCACTTGAACATTACCCAGAACATCTGCGCCCGCTGCCGCAGCCGCTGCCACAGCAACCACCAGGTAGGCAGTTGCGTCCTCTGCGTCTATCGCCATATAGGCATAGGCCAGTCCCAGAATCACCAGAGCAAGTGGAAGCAGGGCATTGGGTACAATACCTGGAGCTAATCCCTCTACGAGTGCGGCCAGAACAGCCAAACCAACGATTACTTTTGTTGCCATTGTCTTATCCCTCTTAAAGATACAAATAAATAATGTTGGCAACAGCCTTTAATCCTGGTCGGCTCAAAGGCCAGAGCCACATTCAAAAGTGAACAGTACACTGCAGATTAAGATGTGTGATGTCTTAAGCAATGCTGGTGTTGATGTCCACCTTCATTTCTTTTTACGCCATTGTTTTCCAATTAGCAAGTATCTAATTCATTGGTTTAACAACTATTTGCTTATATTTGGCTTTTTTCCCCTCGTAACTTTCCACAGAATCGTATTAAATCGAAAATTATCCTGTGAAATGGTGTCTCTACCCGTGTCCAATACAATACCGTTAAGACCCGAAGAAGTAAGCCAGGAGTGGCTTACCACTGTCCTGCAGGAAAGTGGATTTCTGGAGAAAGAAAGCATTGTCAGTTGTTCCAGGGAACTCATTGGCGAGGGTGCAGGGTTTTTGGGTCAAATTTTCAGGATTACCCTGCAAACCGGGAGCGGCAAAGCTGATCCGGCATCACTTATTCTCAAGATCCCGACGACAACGATCAATCGAAAGATAGGTCAATTGATTGGTGTTTACGAAAGGGAGATTCGATTTTATCAGGAACTGCAACCACTTCTGCACATCAGGACACCGCGGCACTACTACAGCGCAATGGATGCTTCCGACCCGGAGACTGCCGTCAAAGGACTCAGGTTCATGAAACGACTGCCGATCAGGGTCGCGGGACTGTTGATTTCAATCATGGGACGATTACCGGTAACAAGGGAACATAGATATGTCCTGTTGCTGGAGGATCTGGGGCAATTCCGCATCGGTGATCAGGTCGAGGGATGTTCAATGGACGAGGCCATACTGGCACTCGACACCATGGCGGGACTTCATGCCGATTTTTTCAATAGAGCTCTGGACCGATTTCCATGGGTTATCCCCATTGACCTTGGGGCAAGAATCACACAGATACTGGCAGAAGGTGCTACGTCTCAATTCCGTGAAGAACACGCGCCAGTACTTGCCAGAGAACATGTCGGTTTAATCGATTGGCTTGAGGGTCATGCTGATGATTTGTTGAGTCTTGTCTCAAAACTTCCCTATACCCTGCTTCATGGTGATTATCGTCCTGACAATCTGTTTTTTGATGATGCCAGAGGAGAACTGATCGTATTTGACTGGCAGACCCTGCTTCAGGGTCCGGTAGGCGTTGATCTTGCCTATTTTCTGAGCGCATCAATCGATGATGATGACATGGATTTACTCCTGTCCCATTACCGTCAGAGTTTGCTGAAAAGAGGTGTTGAGTTTTCGCCTGAGCGCATCAGATTTGAGTATGAAGTAGGGCTTTTATGTACAATCAGTCGCCTGATTTTCATGTCAGCTCAGGAATTTGCATTTGGCGAAGGCCGGGGGCTGGACCTGCAGAGAACATGGCTGAACCGTATTATGCGTCAGTCAGAAGGTATTGACCCGGACAGGCTGATGCAGACAATCCCGGACTGAGTGCAGCAGTATTCGTTAAACTGGTACTGACACCTGCATCTATTTTCAACAGACCT
>JAPOOX010000297.1 GCA_026713185.1 Gammaproteobacteria bacterium | reverse complement strand
TCCACGGGTGCACTTCGGCCTTGGTGACGAGACCCGGATTAGCGACATTATCGTTCAGTGGCCTGGTGGTAGCCGGGAACGCTTCGGTGACTTCGACGCAGGCCAATGGGTAAATCTTCACAAGGGTTCAGGTACGTCGCTCCAAGGGGACCACAATTGAGTCAACGATCTGATTTCCGGCGTGCCGTCGGACCAGTACCGCCGCTACCCCCGCCACACGCTGAGATCAGCAATGCCAAGAGGATAATCAGATTTTTAAAGTGCATCGAAGTTACTGCCGGGTCGCTCATTCCTTGAGGATTAACGCCCCCGCCTGGGTGCATTGCCTTGAATGTGGAAGGTGAGATAAACGTCCTTGTCCCGGTAAACGACGCCATCACAAGTCGGGCTCTCTACCCGTGTATGTAGACGCCAGCTACCAATCCGTCTTGGTATGCCGGTGAATTCCTTGCCGTTAAAGAAAATTCCGGGCGGAACCTCGCCCCGAATGACACGCAGGTCATTTATTTCCCAGGGTCCAGTACAATCGGCGGTCAGCCTGACCCTCATGGAACTCCCCACCAACCCCCGTGCCCGGTCAAATTTAATTGAACTTAGAAAGTAAAATTCGGGATCGGCATGATAAGGGGGAGCCGTGCCGCTGCAACTCGTACAGAGCAGAATGAATAGAAGAAGCTTTAGTCTCATGAGCTGATGTCGTTCCACCAAGGTACCAGTTTAGGTGATTCAGGCATCTTTACCAACAGGCTGTATTAATCCAATAACAAGAGTGTAAAGCGGCTGTTTTAATCAAAATAGTGAAAACGATTGGAACTTCTTGCAAAAATTGAAAATAGTTGATAAAAAGTAAAAGCTATTGAAAATAATTTTTTGGACTTACAGATCGATTTTTCTCAAGGGGTCATCATAAACTGCCTCGCGGGTATCTAAATCGATACATTATTGTGTGTCCAAAAAGTGATATGTTGCCAAAAAAAGAATAAGAAATTTTGAGGAGAAACAGATGAAAATACACTTGCCAACCATGATGGCATTCCTGGTGGGAACAGGGATGGTTTCGGGCGGATTTACTGCTGTATATGGACAGGAAGTAGATGAGGAGAAGGCAGAAGAGGGGGGTTACTTCATTGAAGAGATCGTGGTAACCGCCGAGAAACGCGAGGAAAATATCAACGACGTTCCGTTAACGATCACTGCGTTTGACTCAAAGGCGATCGAAGAACTCGGCATCGTAGACGAAGGTGATCTTGAAGCTCTCACCCCGGGACTACAGTTTGGGCAACACGAAGAACAGACTGGACAGGGCACCGTCATCCGCGGCATCGGCACTTTTGTGGCAGGCGCCAACCACATGGATATGGGCGTTGCGACCTACGTGAACGGTGCTTATTCTCGCACTGCAACCGGTGTTGCACCCAACCTGTTCGACGTTGAACGGGTGGAAGTTGCACGCGGCCCCCAGGGTACGCTTAATGGTAAAAACTCCATTGCCGGTTCCATCAGCTACGTGACCAGGAAACCGACACCCGAATGGGATGTCCGGTTTCTGGGCGAATTCACCGATCAGACTACACAGCGGTACAACGTCGCTGTTGGCGGGCCACTGTTCGGCCCCTTCAGTTTCCGACTCACTGGTGGTTCATACACTGGAGAAGGGGCTCAGGAAAACATTGGTCACGCCGGCGACTACGATGAACCTGACGAAATCAGCTATTCACCGCAGTTACGTTTTCAAACGGATCGGGTTGATATCAATGTTCGCTATGCCTTCTCCCACGACACCGGCGTACCGAGAACGAGTTTAAGTCTGTTCGATCCACCCAGGGATTCACCATTTTTGTGTACTGGCCCTATGTCCCCTGACCAGCTCGCGGGCATTAGAGAGGCAGGATCGGGAACCATTAACGGTGTGCCCTATGAATGTGAGGGAAGCTACGAGGAGCCCGAGAACTTCTGGTACTTGTATACAGAGGAAGCACCGGCAGTCTCTAAATGCGGCAGGGGCACACTCGCTAATCAGTGCGATGAACTGCGAAACATGGTCAACACGAATCGGCCTGGTGTATCAGATGTCAAGAGAAAGGCCTGGGGTGTAAACATCGATATTGGGATTACGGATGGTCTGACACTGCAGTACGTTTACGGTGAGAATGAATTGGATCAGTTCACTGCGCGTGACCTGGACTTGACCAACCAGACAGGCCCCAGCACGCCAAATGGCGCATGGTTCGATCGGCGAAACAGATCTCCATTTCTTATGGACGATCAATCCCATGAGATCCAGCTTGTCTCAAATTACGACGGCAAATTCAACTTTATCGTCGGTTACTACGAGCATGAGGGCTATAACCTTTGGGCGGTGTCCAGGGACGATTTTGCCTGGGATGGGGCGGATCTTGGTGATACCCTGGCTACATGTAATGCAGTGTTCGAAGGTTCATGGGCTGATTGGGGTGGTGATGAGACCTACTGTACAGAGGGTACCGACCATACCACCGTAAACTATTTCGGCACCGATGCGCGTATGGAGGCCGAGGCTACCTTTGCTCATGTCACCTACGAACACAATGAGAAGTGGTCCTTCTCAGGTGGTCTGCGTCATACAAAAGATACAAAGCAACGAGAAGTCCAGTTTATCTATTGGCAAAAAAATTACCAGGGTAGCCTTGCTGACCAACCTTTTCTCTTTACGTACGCAACGTCTGCCAAACCAGGTACTGTAGTGGGCGTAGATCCTAAACCAAGTTGGAGTAAAGTAATCTGGAATGTCGGCGCGGAGTACAAGCCCACTGATGCAACCATGGTCTATGGCCGTATTTCCACGGGCTATCGTGCCGGTGGCTTCAATGACTCCAGCGTTTTCAATCCACCGATCAGGGCAGAATCACTCATCAACTACGAAGCCGGTGTGAAAGGGCTGTTCCTGGACCAGCGCCTGAACATGCGCGCTGCTGCATTTTTCCAGGACTACGATGATCGTCAGCAGGTCGCCACACAGGACCCGGGTCTCCCGGTATGTTCAGGCGCACCTGGCGATGAGTCCGGGTGCCTCCAACCGACTGCTTCACACCCTCTACAAGAGTATACCACCAACATACCAGACTCTCAGATCTGGGGTTTTGAGATAGAAGGTAACTACTACCTCACCCCGCAACTGAAGGTTGGTGGTTTCTACACTTATCTCGGTTCTGATCTTGGGACGTTCTCGGCCACAACTCAGGGTGATCCAAATCCGGAGTTTGGCTTATGGGAACATATTGATACGGAAACCGGACAGATGGTTACCTCTGTGTATAACCGACCCAGGGACTGGACCGGCAGCAGGCTGCCTCAGCAACCGGAACACAAATGGGCCATTACAGTGGCCTATGAGAATACCTTTGAGTCGGTTCCAGGGTCGTTTGTATGGTCAGGCTGGTACAACTACACCGGGGAAAGGTTCCCTCTGGTACGGAATATCGACTCGCAGAAATTGCGTGCTTATAATCGTCTGGACCTGCGCGCAACCTGGACCTCACCCAGTGAGAAATTGACCCTCACGGCATTTGTTCAGAATGTCATGGATGAGATTGGTTTGGTGGCTTACCTTCCGCAATCTGCTATTGCGAACCCACTGTATCCTCCAATGGGAACGCTTTCCGACCCGCGTCGAATCGGCCTGGTTGTCAGCTGGCAGATGTAACAGCGATACCGCTACATCGTCACTGGCAGGAGAACTGTCAGTTCTATAGGTAGAACAGACCCCCCGCATGATCAAATCGGGGGGTCTTTTTTTTAGTCTATATTTTCACGATAGGCATTTTTATATTAAACAGGCACGGGGCATCTGTAATAGCATGCTAAAAATCAGTATCAGGACGATCACATGTCTGGTACTCCTGCTCAATATCGCGGCGTGTGGCGGTGGTGGTGGATCTTCTCTTGCCTTACCGACAAGAGAACCGTCAGATAACATAACCGTCATTGATAACGTTCCTCCTCCTGTACCTCTGGCACATTGTGAAGGCAGTGGTGGCAGTTTTTTCGTGAATGTCACTACTGACCTGGGGCTTTGTTATGACGCCACTGACTCTTACAGTGATCTAACCGAAGCTGAAAAAACCGGCGGCGGTCTGGGACTTTCCGACATCGACAACGATGGTCACCCTGAGCTCTATGTGGCGCATGGGCATGGTACACCGGGAAAACTGTTCAGCTTCGATGGCGATCGTTTTGTCGAACATGAAGATAACGGTATCGAATTGCAGGGGATGGATCTTGCCGGGTATTTCATCGACATTGATGTCGATGGTTTCAAGGATTTTGTCTCTGTGCAGTACGAAGGCGTTGAGGTATTCCGGAATGACGGGACTGGAAACTTCCTTGTGCATACTGACGCTACAAGAATCGACAACAGGACAGCGACCTGGTCCATGGCAGCCGCTGACTACGATCTTGATGGAGATCTGGATCTGTTTTTCACCCACTGGGGTACCGGAATTACCGATGGTGGAACCGAATATCTATGGAACAACAATGGCGAAGGTGTATTTACCGACGTCAGCTCTCGGGTACCTTTAAAAGTGACTACAGGAATGGACAATCTGGAATCTGAATACTCGTTTACACCAACATTTGCGGACTTCAACTCAGATGGCTTTCCGGATCTGCTGATTGCGGGAGACTGGGAATCCAGCCAGGTGTTACAAAACAACAGCGATGACGGTACCTTCTTCGACCTTACCACCGAGGTGATCTCGGACGAGAATGGCATGGGTTCAGCCGTCGCCGACTACGATCGGGACGGCGACCTGGACTGGTTTGTGTCAAGCATTTGGGCGCCCGGCTCACCATCTAACGATTCGGGCAATCGACTGTATCGGAACATGGATGGCCAGGGTACGTTTGAAGATGTCACCGATGAAGCCGGCGTCCGGGAGGGCGACTGGGGCTGGGGTGCCTGCTTTGCTGATTTCGATAACGATGGATACGTTGATCTCTTCCATACCAATGGTTACCAGGAACCGCGGGTTCAGTTCCATGACGATCCATCGCGGTTGTTTATGTCCAACGGCGATGGCACCTTCACGGAGAGGGCAGTCGAACTTGGTATAACACATACCGGTCAGGGCCGGGGTCTTATCTGCACGGATTATAACGATGACGGCAAGGTTGATATCTTTATCTCCAACAGCGGTAACTCTCCGACTGTGTTCATGAATGATCATCAGAACGACAATCATTACATTGCCATTGACCTGGTTGGAATTGGCGCCAACCCGGAGGCGATTGGCGCCAGAGTCACGGTAACCACCGCTTCAGGAAGCCAGATTGATGAGGTGCGACTTGGGACCGCTTATCTGTCTCAAGGACCTGCAACGCTGCACTTTGGCCTTGGAGAGGACGATTCGATCTCAGCCATTGAGGTTTCCTGGCCTGGACCAGGGAACCACACAAGCCGTGACGAAATGATAGATGTCGATCAACGTCTGACTATCTATCACCCATGAGCCTTCAGTAGTCAGAAGTGTTGCCATGCAATAGTCCCTGGCATTGTTAAGGGGCAACTCCCTCAAAGTAGGTTACTGCGTGGTCGTATGCATCCATGCCAATCCTGATGCCGATCAGTCTGCCGTGGATGTCATCTGCAGGCGGATGTATCCCTCCCCAGATTCTGGACAAACTACACTGATCCGATGCATCCCGATACGTTGCCCACTGCAGTGTCATGTCAACACTCGGACCGTCTTCAAACTCCAGGAACTCATCTCTCCGGATTTCATAACCACTCATCCCACCGGGAAAATAGGCATCACCGGTAATCGCCGTCAGCACTTCTGCTGCTGTTCTGGAGTAGGTGGAATGCCCCGATATATATCCGGCGAACGGGGGCGTAACAAAAGTCGGGCGCTGATAGGGCATCCAGTTCTCCGCCAGAATCCAGGCCACCCCTGCTTCATCAACATCAGGATCCTCAATATATTCCGGTCCCCGCCATGCTTTGAATTTGATCTTGCCAACATGCTCGTTTTGATCGCCGGCTAACGGATCATCCGCGTCAACCAGTTCAATGAAACCTTCCTGTAATGGGATTCCGTTGATGCTGTAGGATGGCGCGTTCTCATCAGAACTCTGACCCCGATCCGCCATTGCCCTCAAGGAGGATATCGGTCGGATATAATCATACCAGCCTTTGATACCCCACGAGGTTACAGCGGCATCATGCATGGCGCCTCCCAGGACGAAATAGGATTTAACATCCCACTCCAGCAGTCCCAATACGGGACCGGTACCCGCAAAGCGTCGTTGCAACAGTTCGTGATCATTAACCTCGTTGAGGATCACAAACCAATGCCCAGGTGGTGTTTCGGACTCTGGGCCGTCTGCCCAGAATTCTGCCAATACCCGCGTATAGTCACCCCTTGGCACCAACTGCGCGTCATAGGGAGCGCCTGTGGCAGGATTGACGTCATACCCAACACTGGAATCACCACCATCTATGGTGTTGTAGAATGCAGGATAGTCTGTGAAGGAAGTCGGGTAGGACTGAATATTGCCCAGGCTCGCTGGTGATATATCGATCATTACACCGTCGTCCGGGTCAAGGTGTGATGACCAGATTGTAACCAGGGAAAAAGTCCATTTGTAGTTGCTGGACAGTTCACCATCGATGGTCGGAGGCATGCCGGGATCGTGATAGACCCAGTAATCAAAGTCATCACGGGTATAAATCTTCAGATCATCCTCAGACAGGGCAAACGGAACCACGGAGCCCCATTCCGGGCTGAGGAATTCCGGCTGATTCGGTCCACCGAATGCAATCGTCCCTTCCTGCTGGACAACTGGATTACCGGCCTGATCAACGAACTCCACCAGTAACAAGGGTTGCCAGCGATTCAAATCACTGATGTTAGGGTTTCCCGGTAATTCTGGCTGAAGTGCTTCGTTAACCGGTATATAGTATCTATTGATGTAGCTGTTTTCTTCGTTGGCGCCATCTGCCATACCCAAATCGATATAACACTGCGCAATATGATTGCCCAACGCTGTCGCAGAGCCACCACTGAAGTCGGTGGACGTATCATCAATATCAAATCCCAGATATCCCATTAACGCCTCGGCATCACGGGAAATAACGCTGGCGCCAGGTGAGTCCACAAAACGATGTCGGATAATGCGATAGGCAGCATGGCTTATGGCCTGCACCCGTGCCGTTTCGGTATCGACGGATTCAGGTAACGTGGAAAACTCACAACTCACACCCGAGATCGTATTACCGAGCAGCCAGGGTCTTTCCACCTCTGCATAGGCCGCCCAGGCATCGTACATGGCAGACGATGCATGGAACAGATTGCGCGCATGTACGGTAGGACGGGCATAATCATTGCGGATCGACTGCAGCAACACTTCGCTCCAGCGTCTGGCAACTGATACATCCTCATCCGGAGCAACTCCAGGTAGATAATGAGCAGTGATCAAGACGGCGTTATTGGGCATAGTAAATGTCGTGTTCCGGGCATTGGCATCGGCAAAGACACCACCGTTGTCACTGGACCAATGCGAGAAGTAGTATTCTTCCGGGTCTTCATGGGCGCTGACGGCAACCCCTTCACCCGAACGATACATACCGCTGCCCGTACCCCTGGCGACATCCAGTTGTAGATTGGCTGATCCTTGTGGCTGTGGCGCCGGTGACGAGGTTACACCGCCCCCGCCCCCGCAACTCGATGCCAGGGCAAGAACAGATGCCGCGATGACTACACGACGCAGCATGTGATTTCTCAGAATTGTTTGCCTCCCGATGTCACTTTTTAAAAGTATATACTGTACGACATGGGAGGACGCAGGAAAATACCCTGTGGCAACCTGGTTCCGGCTTGCCACGGACAACGTGCGATGGGAGGTGGTGAGTCTCATTCAGGGGCTGTCCCTCTGATGAATTGTTAACTCAGAAACATGTTCTGTACACTGTGCTGCTTATGTCTGATGAGCTATATAAAACGGCTATTTCTGATGTTGCCTGGCAGCCCCGCCGGTGTTTCCCTGTCCTGTTCGATGGGTCCATGATGGCATGCCGTTGTCTTCTCGTTCTTGTCTGGCTTGCAGTCTCTGGTTGTGGAGGTGGCGGTGGCGGTTCTTCCCCGGCTGCACCGGAGCGTCCGCAACCCGTCATCAACAACCCTTCAGCAACAGACGATGTGATTGCTTTTTCCAAAGTGAGTGATATTGGGTTAGCCAGGCCATATACAGCGGAGCTGGATCCCCGGGGGATACGTTTCTTCAGTGGCGGCGTTGCTGCTGCTGATGTTGACGGAAACGGATTCGTGGATTTGCTGTTGGTCGGTGGCAATAGTGAACCGAATCACTTTTATGCAAATGAGGGGGGCGTCCTGACGGAAATTGCGGCTGATATGGGACTGGATCTGGTGCATTGGGCCAGTGGACCCGCGTTTGGGGATATCGACGGTGATGGTGATCTCGATCTCTTCATCGGCGGTATCGAGGGTGACACCGCTTCCCTGTTTGAGAATCAGTCGGGTCAATTTGTCGATATCACATTGACCTCAAGAATCATCCTGACTGCCGAGACGACAGTGTCTGCTACATTCTACGATTATGACAAGGACGGCTACCTTGATCTGTTTCTAACACACTGGGGTACCAGGCGTAACATTCGTGAAGACACTGAGACAGTGTGGCGCAACAATGGCGACCTGACATTTACCAATACCAGCATCGAAACAGGAATAGCCAACGATCTGATCGAATCGGATACCGACTGGAGCTATACCGCAAACATCAGTGATATCGACAACGATGGTGATGGTGATCTGTTGATGACATCGGATTTTGTGGAAAGTCAGGTATATCGGAATAACGATGACGGCACTTTTACAAGAATTACGGATCGTGACGTGATCAAAGATCAGTCGGGGATGGGCGCGGCGGTAGGCGACTATGACAACGATGGCGACATGGACTGGTTTGTAACTTCGATCTACAACCTGGATGATGTGGGGGGCGTGAAGTTCGGCAACCGCTTATATCGTAACGACGGCGCCGGCACTTTCTCTGACATTACTGATGATAGCGGAGTAGACAACGGCGGCTGGGGGTGGGGAGCCTGCGCTGCCGATTTCGATAACGATGGCCGTCTGGACATTTTTCATGTCAACGGCTGGGTTGATGGACCATTTGGGGATTTCACTGCTGACCGGGTCCGGTTTTATCATGCGACCCAGAGCGGTGTATTCCAGGAGCAGGCTTCGGTTGTCGGTCTGGATGACATCGGTCAGGGCAGGGGCGTGGCCTGTTTCGACGTGGAACGCGACGGTGATGTGGATATCTTCATTACGAATAACTCTACAGAACACCTGGTGCTTTATCAGAACGATTCAGAAAACGATAATCACTATTTGAGTGTCCGACTCACCGGCGCAGGCACGAATACATTCGGTATTGGCGCCCACATCGCGGTAGTAGTACCTGATGGCGGAAGACAGGTACGTGAGATGGGCGGCAGTAACAACTACGTTTCCCACAATCCCTATGAGGTGCATTTCGGTCTTGGCGAGGCGACCCAAGCGGACGTCACGGTGACCTGGCCGGATGGATCTGTGTCGCTGCAAACCGCACAGGCTGACCAGCAGATCACAATCCCCCACCCATCTTTCCCGTGACCCGATTGCCCGCACAATCCCGTAAATTGGTTCAATGTGCACCTGCCTGCAGCCTGACATAATCCCGGTATTGCCCATCGGGTTTTGACATCAGTTCCTCGTGCGAACCCTTTTCCCGGATCTCACCCTCCTTCAGGAAGTAGATTCTGTCCGCGTTGGCGATAGTCGACAGGCGATGGGCGATAATGATAACCAACCTGTCCTTCGCCGCCTGGTGCAGCGCATCGACGAGATAGGCTTCGGTCTCAGGATCCAGTGCGGAGGTCGGCTCGTCCAGGATCAGAATGCGAGAATCCCGTAGCAGTCCTCGTGCGATGGCGATGCGTTGCTTTTGCCCGACAGACAGCTTGCTGGTCACCGTGCCGAGGTCGGTTTCATAGCCATCGGGGAGTGCCACAATAAATCCGTGGGCGCCTGCGACGCGTGCGACTTGCTCGACCTGCTCCATGGAAGCATCCTTCTTGCCGTAACGGATGTTGTCCAGGATCGAATCCGAGAATAGTTGGGTTTCCTGGAAAACGTAAGAAACCTGGTTTCGCAGGCCCTCTACCGAGACATCCCTGAGGTCGATTCCATCGATCGATACCGTACCTTCCGTGGCTTGAAGAAAGGCCGGCGCCAAATAGGCCAGGCTCGTCTTGCCTGCACCGGTAGGACCGACAAACGCGATGATCTCCCCGATGTGGGCTTCCATGTTGACCTGGCGAAGCGCCTGGCGTCCGTCCGGGTAGGTTAGTCCGACGTTATCCATGACGATGCCATCCGTTATTTCAGGCAGATTGATGCCATCGCGAGTCTTCTCGGTCTGCAAATCCATCAAGAAAAATACCCGGCGCATTCCCGCGATGTTCCTCTGCCATTCCGTGTACATGTGACCCCATGCGCCGAAAGTCGCGTATAACTGGAAGAAGTAGTACGAAACGACAAAATAGTCCCCGGCCGTGAATGTACCCTCTATCACGCTTCCTGCCATCACGATGAAGAATACCGCCTGTCCCAGCATTAACGACATGCTGTAGAATTGGTTATACAGAAGGATGACGATTGACTCCGTACGAAAGCGTTTGAACGATTCCGCACTGGCCTGCCTGAAACGGCGACCTTCGCGCTTGTTTCCCCCAAGGCTCTGCACCGCGAGCACATTGCTCATACCCTCTTCAATATTACTGGTGGTACTGGACCCTGCAGCACGACTGGCCTGACTCCTGCGGCGTACCACACGGGCAAGAGGCAATACAAATAGAAGCGTGATCGGAAACCCCAGCATGGCCAGCACAATGACCTCGGGTGCACTGCCATAATTCGTGGCCACCATGACGAGACTGATCACAACGCCAAGAATGCCTGAGTACAACCCGAGGGTGAGTCCCTCGAGAAGCAGGCTGGCGCTTGTGGTGTCGTACATAACACGGTAGACACTGTCGCCAATCCGCTGATCATCCAATGTCGACATCGGTAACTGTTTGGTTCGCCCGGCCAGTTGCGTTCTGAGAAGATGATTCAACGACTGGGTGAGGCGCAGGTGTACCCGGAAGTCGATCAGACCCAGAATCCCCCCCATCTGGCTGCCCGCCATGTTTGCCTCGTTTTCAGTCTGCGTGGCTATATCGTGCCCCTGAGCCATAGAGGCGGTGGCTCTGGACCTGCCCCAGCCTCCACTGACTGTAGATCCGAACAAAATAACCATGAAGACGCCGAGGAGCAGAATCCACAGCATGATCTCCAGCGGGCCTTTGCCGTCCAGGAATCGCAGAAAAGGTGCGAAATAGGATGGGAAACCAGATATGCCCCCGGCGATGGGTTGACCCAGGATTACGTGATCGACCACTATCTTTCCCGGCCACACCACGATCATCAATCTGAAAGCCAATTCCAATGATATGAAGGCCAACTTGGCGGCAATGCGGGCTTTGAAGAATCTGAAATAGGATATCACCCGCATGAATACGCGCAGTGTCTCCCGGAAAGAAATGTCGGTCTGGACGTCGAGCACACTCGCCTGGCGATCAATCTGTTTCTCACCTTCCCGAAGCGATACTTTTGAGGCGTGCGGATTACTGGCCATCATCACTGGATCGTTTTGACAATCTCGCCTCGGTTTCCACAAAATTCCGGTATCGACCGTTGTCGATTTTCATCAGTTCATCGTGAGCGCCATTTTCCACAATCTCACCCTGGTCGAGATACAGGATCCGGTCCGCCTGGGCTATGGTGGAGATCCGATGGGTAATCAGGAATATGGCGCGGCCTTTGCCCCACGCGGATAACCGTTCGAGAACCTGGTGTTCAGTATAGGCATCCAGTGCCGCCGTGGGTTCATCCAGGATCAATATCGGAGTGTCTTTGACTACCGCCCGGGCAATGGACAAACGCTGGCGCTGCCCCGTGGACAGCTTGCCGCCACGGTCGCTCAACATCGTATCCAGTCCTTCCGGTAGTCCGGCTATGTATTCATCCACGCAGGCAACTTCCGCCGCCCGGAGTACCTCAACATCGCTTGCATCGGGGACAACGTAGCGAATGTTATCCCGCACTGACATACCGAATAGCACATTCTCCTGCAGGGCAACAGAAATGTTGTAGCGCAGGCTGTCTACATCCAGCTTGCGTAGATCCATGCCGTCTATGGAGACGCTTCCCGAGTCCGGGTCGAAGAGTCGGGACAGCAGGCTCATCAGGCTGCTTTTACCCGAGCCCGTAGGTCCGACAATAGCCGTAACCGTGCCTGGTTCGACAACTAAACTGATATCGCGCAGAACGGGACGGCCCGGTTCGTAGGCAAAATCTACGTGGTTGAACCGGATTTCACGCCTGAAGGGTGGCATTGCGATGGCATCGGGATCATTCTGCACGTCAGGTTCAATGTCGAGTATGTCAAATACCCGGTCAAGCCCCATGGCCATGTCCTGTGCCTGCGCCCAGAGAGTGACCAGGCTGCGCACCGATGCACTCGCCTCGCCAAGCTGTTCCTGCGCCCAGTTGTAGGCGGCCAGATTCCATTTTATGAAACTGAGGCCTACCAGGCCGACAAGAATCGAAGCAAAGACTTCACGAGTTCCTTGAGCCCAGACCGCCATCAGGAGTTGACCGCCCAGCAGCGCGGCCGCAGCGATGGTAAACGTTACAATGCCGACGATGGCCATCAGGTAGCGAACGCGGAAAGACGCATTGAAGGCTGTTACGGAATCCTGTACGAGGCGTTCCTGCTCTGCCTCCCCGGCCCCATATGCCTTGACTATACGAACTGCGGCAAATGATTCCTGAACTCGTGATGTGAAATCCGAGTTCAGCTCTCTTGAGACCAGGGACCTTTCGCGCATGCGTGGCGAAAACACACGCCCCCAGGCAATAGCGAGCACGACAATGCTAAGGGCCATAGTGCCCAGAATGGGGTCAAGTGCAGCAAGGAAAATGATCCCGATCCCATAGGTGTTCAGCAATTGCAGCGCTTGCGTAATCGTGCCGATTACGGCAGTAACCTGAGCACTGTCCTGATAGATGCGGTATACCGAATCGCCTACCCTGTGATCACTGTGATAGCGAAGAGACAGTCTGTGCCATCGCTCCAGCAAGGCCATCCTCAGATCCTGATTCACACGTTGCATGATGAAGATGTAGTAATACGGCAAGAGCAATGTCGCGGGGACCAGCGCGATCCACGAAAAGACCATGAACACTACGTATATCCACTTCAGGCTGTGTCTCTGTCCGGTTGTGAGCTTGGCCAGATCGACATTCGCCTCACCTTCGCTCCCGTCACCTGACTCCAGGGTTACCGCACTCCCGCTGGACATTTCCGGCTGACCAATGAAGTCAGCAAGAAAAGGGGTCAGTGGCTCAGCCTGCAATATTGATTGGCTGATCAAATCCACAGAGAAGAGGGCTATTACCATGTTGAGAACTGTGGCAGCTGACACCAGTACAAAGTAGTAGACCAGATGGCTGCCCAGGCGGATACGAAGTTGCAGTTTTCCACTGTCAAATCGATACTGCACCACCCAGATGCAGACACAACCCAATACAACCAGCCCGACGTAGAAGTTGTCTGCGAGTCCATCCACGGCAAATATCGCGAACAGGAATGCCAAAGTTCCGACGAGTGCGAGTGTCAGAGATGCTCCAACGTATGCCCTGCCATTGACGAACAGAAGAGCCCAGGTGAGGATAGTCATCAGAATCATCGCAGACAGAAGAAGATCGTGTGTCCAATCGGTTCCGAATGTGAGCAAGCCCGTGAGGGGTCCGATCACGGTCAATACCGTGACCAACGGCGGAATATGACGGAAACTCCAACTATCAGCGGATGTATCCCCACTGAAGTCGTTGCTATTGACGACATCGCCTGCATTGCTGTCCCCCGCAGACTGACCTTGCGGAACCTCGCGCCAGTACCCGATCATGTGGGGAAGCAGGTATGGCCATGTACGCGCAAAGATCTTGATTATGGCAGCAAAGTCACGATCACCCGGTTCTCTGAGCCTTTTCGTTTTCGGTAGCGCTTCTCCCTTACCCCAGAAGGGAAGTGCCTGAGCCTGCTTCAATTCATCCAAAAGATGACGCCTCCCATTGCCGCTGGGCTCATTGTGAATTCCATGTTCTGCTACCCTTGTAAGGACTCACCCACCTGACCCCGGGTGTCAGTGATGACTCGTTGGCCCGGTGAGAAGCACCGCTAATGGTACCAAAGTGACTTGCCACATTCAGTTTTTCCACAAGCTATGATCAATTTCATCCTGAATGGAACAGAGAAGACATGATTGGACAGCCTCCCAGTGTCAATTAACGCTGTATTGAAGTCCCGGATACGTTTTGAAACGGTAATTCCCCAGGATTAAAAAATGTATACTGACTGAGTGGAAATCGTCGAGGGATTATAAGAATCCAGGATCGACCAGCAGTCACACGCTTACAAATTAAGGAACTGACCATATGACGGAACTTACGCACTACGAAATCATCGACGACATCGCGATCGTGACCATGGATGACGGCAAGGCCAACGCCTTTGGGCCGAATATGATTGCTGCCGTTAACGCCTCGCTTGATCGCGCCGCTGACGACGCCAGGGCAGTACTGCTGACCGGTCGACCGGGTCTCTTTTCCGGTGGTTTCGATCTCAAAGTAATTCGCAGCGGTGACGCGGAAGCGGCCAAAACCATGCGCCTTGCCGGAACAAGGCTGATGATGCGCCTGTACGGTTTGCCATTGCCACTGGTCATTGCCGCCCCTGGGCACGCGGTCGCGCTTGGTGCGTTTTGCCTGTTGACGGCTGACTACCGGGTCGGCACTGCCGGTAACTTCAATATCGGCCTTAACGAAACTTCCATCGGCTTGAGCTTACCACCGTTCGGCCTCATGCTGGCACGTGAACGGCTCTCCAAACGGTATCTCGCCAGAGCCGCCATCGGAGCGACTATGTTCTCTCCAGAAAATGCAAAGGACGCGGGATTCCTGGACGAAGTAGTTGCGGTCGAAGACCTGCGCGAAACCGCTCTCTCCGCAGCTCGAAGATTGATTGAACTGGACGGCACGGCCTATGCCGCGGTGAAGGACGGATTGCGCGGTGAATCCATTGCCACGGTCCTCGCCGGGCTCGACGGGTAGCGTGCAGGTGCGTGACGATACCGTCGTGTATTGGTAGATGATGCCGGAGTAAGCCCAGGGCTCCGCCGAGTGCACTCAGCAGCGAATGCATTTGCCGAAGGGATCGTACATCGGCCGGAGCGAAGCTTCCGCGGGAATCCGTTCCCCGGCCACCTCGATTTCGAACCGGTCTGCCTGGACTGCCGGCAGGTCTTTTACCAGGGAGTCATCCACATAACCCAGACCAATACTGCCACCGAGGCTGTGGCCATAGTTGCCGGATGTTATATGGCCGGCGATCCTGCCCTCGCACCAGACAGGCTCAGTGCGATGGAGTAACGGCAGGGGATCGCAAAGCCGGAATTGGACCAGACGCCTGGGAACACCCTTTGTCTTCTGGCGGAGCAGTGCTTCGCGGCCGATGAAGCCACCGGGTTTGTCGAACTTGACGGCGAATCCGAGGCCCGCCTCGAGCGGTGAGTCTTCATCAGTGATGTCGTGACCCCAATGCCGGTAGGCCTTTTCGATGCGCAGTGAATCCAGGGCGTGATAGCCGGCATGCACCAGACCGTGCGCTTCCCCGGCAGCGGTAATCGCCTCGTAGACGCCGACGACGAACTCCGTGGGTATGTATAACTCCCAGCCGAGTTCGCCGACATAGGTGATGCGCGAGGCCCGCACCAGCGCATATTCCAGTTCGATCTCCCGGCTGGTTCCGAACCGGAACGCCTCATTGGACAGATCTGACGGTGTCAGTGTTTGCAAAAAATCACGAGACTTAGGACCCATCAGGGAAATGACACCCATTGCAGAAGTCAGGTTGGTCAGCACGCAGTGCGCGTCCGCCGGGATGTGTGCCTTGAGCCAGTAAAAGTCGCGGACTTCGGTCGCGGCGGCGGTGACGATCAGGAAGCTATGTTCATCCAGGCGCGTGACGGTCAAATCCGCTTCTATGCCACCACGCTCGTTCAACCACTGGGTGTAGACGATACGTCCGGGCTGCACATCGATGTCGTTGGCGCAGACCCAGTTGAGCACCCGTGCGGCATCCCGTCCCTCGAGCCGGTACTTGGCAAACGAGGACTGGTCGAACAAGCCGACGTTGCATCGCACCGCCCGGTGTTCCGCCGCCGAGTAGTCGAACCAGTTCTGGCGCCCATAGCTGTATTCATACTCTGCGGGAATACCAGGTGGCGCGTACCAGTTGGGCCGTTCCCAGCCCGCGGCTTCACCATGGCAGGCGCCGGCCGCCTGCAGGTGGTCGTACAG
>JAPOOX010000279.1 GCA_026713185.1 Gammaproteobacteria bacterium | reverse complement strand
TGTCAGACAAAAACGCGGTAAACTCCGGGTAGTGGCCGACATCCGGATCGGTTAATACCGGTACACTGCGCGTGTCTGGCGGTCGTTGTGTAATGTGCGTGACAGTCATCGATTAAGCCTCTTTGGTGATAGGGACATTACGCCGGGCAAACTCAACGAGGAGATCACCAATTTCGGCCCCCGAGTCTTCCTGCAGAAAGTGATTGCCGGTCACCATGTGTGGACCTTCGGCATGTGGCCAGATTTCGTGCCAATGGGGGCAGAACACTTCGGCTGTGAATACCAACTCTTCCCGCCCCCAAATGATAGTCGACGGTAAGTTGAGATTACGAACGCCGGCTTCCAGCCAGTCGAACCGCTCTCCGGCGATGTCTGTGGCGGGATTGATCGGGATCGAACGGGGCCATTGCCAGGTGAGTCGCCGGTCACCCACATCGGGTGTCACCGACACGTAGGCGCTCAGTGAATCTTTGAGAATACGTTCACGATCAACCACCGAAAGATACATCGAGCGGCCTGGGAATGCGCCTTGACGCCCCATCATAAGCGGACCAGTGAGTGGGGCATGCAGCATCATCCAGGGCATCATATTACGGTGAAAGTCTGAAGAGGGTTCCCGCCATGCCCACGTCGACATGACGGCGACTGCGGTCGCCCGTTCCTGCCGGGTAAGCAGCGCCGACAAACCGGTGGGACCACCCCAGTCATGACAGACAAAAAATATACCAGAAAGGTCGAGCTGGTCGATCAAGGCAACCAGATTGGCCGCGTGGTTGTCGAGGCTGTGGGCGCTTGGGGTATGTGGATGTTCTGACAGGCCAAAGCCAATCTGGTCGGGCACGATCACTCGATAACCTGCCGTCAACAGCGGTGGAATGGTGTCTCGCCACAACCAGCCCCAGGAAGGATTGCCATGCAGCAGTAATACGGGCGGCGCTTCTCGCGGGCCTTCATCTATGTAATGCATTCGCCATCCGTTGACGTTGGCGAACTTCGATTCATACGGATAACGGACCGCAAGGTCAGATCCCAAATCTTTAATGGTTCGGTATACGGTGAGTTCCTGATAGGGTATTGGCATGCATTTGTCCTATTGTGGGGCGGTCTGATCTGAAGTATTCAATACACCTTATTATCGACGGACGCTATCCAGTAACACAAGCTGATCGCTCAATACCGAATCATTAATACTCTATGGTCAACAGGATCTCACCCGATAGACGCGACGCTCTCCCGTTCAAATAGTGCTTTCCGGTCCCGATCGAAGCGTCGCCCGGCAACCCAGTACATCGGGATTGAGAGCATGGAAATCAGGGTAAATGTTACCAGTGTCTTGGTATAAGGATCCGGAATCTGGGCTGCCATCTGCCAGTCAATGACCAAACCGGCGATGCTGACCCCAACGCCGATACCTAACAGCTGCAGTGCCAGGATGACAAATGCCATCATGGTGCCCCGGATGCGTGGGGGTGTCAGTTCCTGCACAGTTGCAAAGGTCGGTCCGTAGAAGCAGCCAACCTGAAAATAAATAATGAATAACCCCAACCAGAATAACAGACTGTCCGGATCGACGATTCGAAACGCTATGTTGAACGGTGCAAGCACGAGCATAATCCAGAACAAAAACATGGGCCGGCCGATACCGGTCTTGCGCAGAAACAGATCCCCACCGTAGCCACCGAACAAAGTACCTGAAACACCGCCTAAAATGGCATACCATGCGGCGACCTCGGCAATCTCCGAGCGGTCAAACCCCCGCTCCTGAACAAACCAGAGCTGTTCAAAAAAGGCTGCGCCAATGAAAAAGGTGAAGATGACCCCGCCCAGGATCGTCAATGTCAGGGCCGGGGAGTTCTTTAGCGCATAGATCAAAGTCACCACAATTACTCTGAGCGTCAGTTTGGGAGAATCTTTGGCAACACGTTGGTGAATTCTGGGCGTTTCTTTTAGCGGCAACATGACGGCTGCGAGTACAAGACCAAAGGCGCCCAACAGATAGAAGCAGCCACGCCAGCCCAATATCGGTTCGAGGAAGGCGACGACAAACAAACTGCAGGCGCCTCCAATAGGCACGCCAATGCCATAGACACCCAAGGCGACACCCTGCCACTTCGAGGGGAAACGATCACCCAGAAGCGACATCGCAGCCGGGGTCAGGATGGATTCACCAACGCCAATAAACATTCTTGGCAAAGCCATGCTGAGAAATCCCTGAGCCATCCCTGACAAAGCTGTCAATCCACTCCACAATGCAAGACCAGCTGCTATCAGACGGGTCCGGTTTACCCGATCAGCGAGGGCGCCCATGAACAGACCCATCACAGCATAGAAAAATATAAACACCAGGCCTACCAATAAGCCAAATTGCGTATTGGTGAGACCGAGTTCAGGTACGATCCAGTTGGCGAAGCTTGGAAGTAACTGGCGGTCAACGAAGTTGATGATATTGAGGAGCGTCAGAAATAACAGAAAACCTATATCACGACTGCGTACAACTGGCTCAGAGTGATCTTCTTCCACTTCAGCCCATCCTCATGCCACCGGATATGGTGATTGTCTGTCCCGTCATGCCATTGGATTCGTCCGCAGCCAGATAGACCGCAATGTGTGCCACTTCATCGGGTTCCAGGAAGCGGCCCATGGGAATTTGCGCCTGCACTGTCTGGCGCAACTCATCCGGCGTTACTCCCAATTCTTCAGCCGCCAGATCCATACTCTTCAGGATATCGGTCTCAACCAATCCAGGACAGATGGCGTTGACGTTAATATTGTTTCGTGCATTTTCCAGCGCGACGCAACGGGTCAGGCCAACGACTCCATGCTTGGAGATGTTATAGGCCGCCTGATTCGGGCTTTCCCATTTACCCGCTGTCGATGCAATGTTAATCACCTTGCCGCGCCCGAGTTTTTGCATATGAACGATGGCGTGCCGGGTGAGCTGGAACACGGCATACAGGTTAATCCTCATGACACGATCAAATTCACTCATGTCATATTCAGTAAAGGGCTTTCCGATATGGATTCCGGCATTATTTACCAGGACATCGAGTTCCGGTTGATGTTCAAGTGCCGTGGCAAAAAGGCTGTCGATTTCGTCGGGTTCACCCAGGTCTGCGGCAATAGTTGAAACGTTCACATTGAACTCATCCAGCGCATTTTTTGCGCTCTGTAACCCGGACACACTCGTTGCAGTAAGTATCAGGTTTGCGCCCTGTCGCGCGAAGGCCTCTGCAATGGCAAAGCCAATTCCCCGGCTGGCGCCGGTAATTAACGCTGTACGGCCCGTGAGGCGTAGTGTCTGATGTTCCTCCATCAGAGCCAGACTTCCAGATTGTTGTGTCGGCCAATTTCCCGGGTGAGTTTCAGATCCAGCACCTCACTCATATCACAGGCAGAGAGCATTGCAGCCACATCCTGCTTCGCCGCTTCGTCCAAGGCTTCATAC
>JAPOOX010000296.1 GCA_026713185.1 Gammaproteobacteria bacterium | reverse complement strand
TCAACACCTGCCCTGGTCAGGATCAGGCCATGCCGGTCTGCTGCAAACGACTCCAGGGGAACCATCAGACCCAGCATCATCAACCAGGTTTTCAACGTTTTTATGCCTGCCATAGTTCTGTCTCTGTAACAAATGGGGTCGGAGTAAAGTGCCGGAGTAAAACGTCTCGTCTTTGCGGCAATGTTGCGTTTTACTCCGGCACTTTACTCCGACCCCATTTCAGTGCTTAGCGAGAAGACACCAGGTGATTCAGGGAGAACCGTTCCCGGCTCTCGTGCATCTTTCGCTGAATCGCCTCCATTTCTTCCTTCTCGCTGGCAATCATCAGTTTGTTGATGATCCGGGAGAAGTGCTGGTGCATGGCATCACGCGCTTTTTTGTCATCGCGCTCTTTCAATGCCTCGAAGATCTCCATGTGCTCGGCAACCCGGACGCTGCCGTCCGTTTCACAGATCGCCTGATAGGCACGATGAACAGACGGGGAATTGTCACGGACGTACCAGAGATTTGCGATCACAGAATCCAGCATCTTGTTACCGGTCACCCTGGCGATGATGCCGTGGAAATTCTTGTCTGCGTTTTCGTAAACTGCCGGACTCTCATCTTCCATTTCACGCAGGACCAGTTCGAGTTTACCGAGTTGTTCATTAGTGATCATGATGGCAGCCAACGCAGCCGCCTCACCTTCTATCATGGCACGCGCTTCAGTCAACTCGAACGGGCTTATCGACAGATCGATACCATTCCAGCCTTTGGACGACTCCACCACATACACGCCGGATCCGGTCTTGACCTCAACCCGGTCAAGCGCCTCCAGCGCGATAATTGCCTCCCGAATCGTCGGTCGGCTGACATTATAGCGTTCTGCCAGTTCTCTTTCCGGTGGCAAGCGACCACCTGGCGGAAACTCTCCTGCATCTATGGATGCCAGTATCTTGTCGACAATGCCGCGATATAGACGTTTGTCTCCAGCCATATGACCAATCTCCTCATCTTCTCACCATACCAGGCTATAATACCTGAACGTATGGTCCTTCAAATGGTAATGCCAGCTATCTGACAGGCTACACACGATGCAGATCGATGCAACCTTACAACAACTGCTCCAGCGCCAGAGTTTGGGTGAGGTCTGCTACAGAGCGGCGAAACCACCCCAACTCACTGATTCCAGACGCCTTATTGTTCCTAAAGATCACCAGATCCTGGTAATCCTATCACGTTGTGATCTGTGGTAATACCATGAATTTGACAAATTGGTCAAGCCAAAATAGTATCGAAGTTATTCCGAATGTACCTGATCCGGTAATAACGGTGAAAAAAAGAAATAGGGAGCATCTTAAGCATGGACAACATATGTCCAGTACACGTACTGGTGCTCATACACCCCTTCCCGACTGAGAAAACACAATGAAAATTAAAAATCTCCGCTGGTGGGTCATTGGACTGATCGCACTGGCAACCATCATCAATTATATCGACCGGCAGTCGCTGAACGTACTCTGGCCAGTTATCTCAGTGGAGATATATCCTGACAAAACGCCGGACGAACGCAAAGAAATCTATGCGTTCATCTCTGTGGTGTTCGTCTTCTCCTACGCCTTCGGGCAGGCAATTTTCGGCAAGATTTTCGACTGGGTCGGCACGCGCATGGGATTCGCGTTGTCGATCGGTATCTGGTCGCTGGCGACGGCAGCGCACTCACTCGCCCAGGGCCTGGCTTCATTCAGCATCTTCCGTGGAATTCTCGGTGTTGCCGAAGCAGGCAACTGGCCGGGCGCAACCAAAGGCAACGCAGAATGGTTTCCAACCCGTGAACGAGCCCTCGCCCAGGGAATCTTCAATTCTGGCGCAGCCATTGGTGGCATTATTTCGATTCCATTGATTGCGTATCTCAGTATCTACTTCAGTTGGCAGGCGATTTTTATTCTCGTTGGCCTGATTGGTTTATTGTGGCTCATCCCCTGGTGGGTGCTGGTGAAAGCACCACCTCAAGAACATCCCTGGATTACCGAGGAAGAACGTGAGTACATCCTGACGGGTCAGCAAAACACGCAACTCGATGATGAAAGCGGTCACGGTGAAGGTTACAACCCGACCACCTCCGAAATGCTGTCACGGAAAGAAAGCTGGGCAGTCATCATTGCTTCCGCGGCTATTGACCCCATCTGGTGGCTGTTTATCTTCTGGATCCCGATCTACCTGTCCGAAGTGTACGGCATGGACGTAAGGACCATCGGCCTCTACGGCTGGGTTCCCTACGTCGGCGCCATGTTCGGCGCCTGGTTTGGTGGACTGCTCGCCCAGAACCGGTTGAAATCCGGCTGGACCGTCGATCGCACCCGCAAGTTCACCATCACACTCGGTTGCGTGATGATGCTGCCTGCCCTGCTTGCCATGTCCAACCCGGGTGCGCCCGTTAACGCGGTACTCCTGATGGCGCTCATACTGTTTGGATTCCAGACGGCGATTGGTAATGTTCAGACACTGCCCAGTGACTTTTACGGGGGGAAAACTGTCGGCACTCTAGCGGGGTTCGCGGGGATGGCTGCAAAACTTGGCGCAGCGGCGCTGACGTCACTCGTCCCCTGGTTGACTGCGGGTGGTAACTACACACCCGCCTTTATTATCGGTGCGGGCCTGGCTGTTACCGCCATGGCAAGCGTATGGATTCTCTGCCCGCGTATCGAAGGGCTGAAACCGAAGGCACAGACGGCCTGATTATCGTCGCGTCGGGTCAACAGCGCGCGTCAGCACAATCCTCCGGAAGGCGACTGACGTGTAGTCCCCATTGGCCCGGTCCGTCTCCCAATCGCCGGTACCCTGGCAGGCCGGGTAACGGAACGTGGCTTCATCTGCGGCGCTGCACTGGTTATAGGCCCCTGCCTTGAAGTAGAACGAATCACCCGCGTATCCATTCGCGTTGTCCTTTTCATCAACATTGCTGGCCAGGTCGATCTCAAAGGTTTTTGTCTGCGATGGATCAGTCGTACGGAATGTCAGGTACATCACATTGCCAAAGACGTTGACGTTGTAATTGAAAAGCGCGCCAAGCGGTATTCCCTCTTCTCCCGGATCAGACGGATCATCCCAGCCCCTCCCCCACACGGTATGGGAAAGATCGGTTCTATTTGGATCGTCAACGGCGAGGTTCCGCTCATAGGTCCAGAAGACGGAACCTGTGCTATGTCCCGGCCACTTCTTGTAAAAGATTTTCAGCGGTTCGTTGCCATAGCCAAAGCCCCGCCGGTGCAGCGACTCATTCCTGAGGGCATGAATCTGCCCGACAACAACAGAAAAAGCCGGCGGTTTCTCCGGATACTTCGCACGTATTGCGACATGAAGGACGCGCAGAGTCGCATCGAGTTGACCACCAATATCTGCATACCTTCGCGCGTGTTGGTGAGCTTTCAGTGCAAAGTTGTTTTTCGGTGCATGCGTCTGAATCCTGGTATTCCGGCCGCGGAACATCTGCCGTAGTTCGCTGCGCGTGTTGGTCGAGTTGGCCGTTGTTGCCGCCTTGTTCGGCGCCGTGAACACCACGAACCCATTTTTATCAACATGGAAATAATCTTTATGCTCATAGCCTGCAAGACCTTGAACGGAAATCTCATCAACCGTTCCGTTGTTATCACTGTCCGTGGGCAACGTCAGCTTCCAGAAGCTCAGGTCGATGACTTCTCCTGGTTTCTTCGCATACACCTTGGCGGCAGCACCTACGCCGAGAATGACTATCAGGATAACAACAGTACTTCGTTGCATTGTAGACAGGCGCATCTTTAAACCATCGGCAGATCGTTACCCGATATACTATCACTTATCGGATGGTGATATCGACTTGAACATCTTCACTCCTGACAGATTTGTTTGATCAATAATTCTATTTTGGTTAGTATCTTTGTCGTCCGGTTGATTGAATCCCCAATAAATAATCAACCGAGTCCTCCTCAAACGGAAAATGGATAGCTGATATGAAATATGTTCCCGTCAGGCTTGCGCTGGTATTAATTCTTGTAGTCTGCGAAGCCTCTGTCGCCGCGACACTGGTTCACAACCAGGAGGAATACCGGCAGGCGGTTCAGGATGCCAGAGCGGGCGACACTATCATGCTCGCCGATGGCGAATGGCGCGACTTCGAGGTTCTCTTCACCGGTGCCGGGGAGGCGGGTAAGCCAATAACACTGACTGCAGAGACCAAAGGGAAGGTCATCCTGAGCGGACAATCGAACCTGCGTCTCGCTGGGCGCCACCTGGTGGTTTCGGGTCTCGTTTTCCGCGATGGGTATTCTCCAACAAACACCGTGATCTCATTCCGTCGGACCCGCGGCGAATACGCCTACCACTCACAGGTTACCGAAGTGGTCATTGATCACTTCACCAACCCGGACCGACATGAAACTGATTTCTGGGTGATGATGTACGGACGCAACAACCACCTTAATCACAACCACTTCTCCGGTAAAAGTAACAAAGGGGTCACCATGGCAGTCCGCCTGGACAGCGTCGATAGCCAGGAGAATCACCATGTAATCGATCACAACTACTTTGGACCTCGCCCGATTCTCGGCTCCAACGGTGGCGAAACCCTGCGTATCGGAACCAGCAAGTACTCACTGACCGATTCTTTCACTGTCGTGGAGAACAACTACTTCGACCGGTGTAATGGCGAAGTTGAAATCATCTCAAGCAAGTCAGGGGGCAATATCTTCAGGGGGAACGTCTTTTTTGAATCACGCGGCACCCTTACGTTACGTCATGGCAACAACAACCTCATCGAGAACAACGTGTTCCTGGGCAACGGGAAACGACACACTGGCGGTATCCGCGTTATCAACAAGGGGCATACCATTCGCAACAACTACCTGCAGGGATTGACGGGTAAAAGATTTGGCGCAGGGTTCGCCATTATGAATGGTGTCCCGAACTCCCCGATTAACCGTTACCACCAGGTGGAAGATGCGGTCATCGAGCACAATACGATTATTGCAGCCTCAAACATTGAACTTGCAGCCGGCAGCGATGAGGAGCGTTCCGCCACGCCGCAAAACTCGACCTTTCGCAACAATCTCATCTTCAACGAGGATGGCAAAAACAACTTCAACATCTATGACGATATCAGCGGTATCACGTTCGAAGACAACATCACAAACACGAAGCAAGTCGCAAGAGCGCTTGAGGGCACAAGTTACCGGAAGGTCGAACTCAGGGAAGCCGAAAACGGCATCCTGTACCCGGCAAGTCGGGAACTGAAGGATGTTGGTGTCAGTCGGGATCTCCGGGTAATCAGCCGTGATGACACCGGGGTATCCTGGTACCCGAAACCCGATCAACGAATCCGGTTCGGTTCAGGCAGCAAGATTACGATCTCACCTTCGGATTCGTTTGACGCGGCGATCATCTCGGCAAAGCCCGGCGATACCGTCATGCTCGCACCGGGTGAGTACATCGCCAGCCGAATACAGGTCATTACCCGACCAATCACGGTGCGATCAACCAATCCAGACCAACGAGCGACGATTCATTTCGAACGTTCCTCCCTGTTCCAGATCGCGAGCGGTGGCAGTCTTGAACTGGCCGACCTCAAAATCTCCGGTAGGCTGGCGCCCGATATGGTCGGCAACTCGGTGATTCGAATCAGCCAGACGCCATCGATTGGCAACTACGAACTGGCTATACGGAACATTCTTGTAAAAGACCTGACCACGAACCATTCGTTCAATTTCATGACGGCCTCGCGCCATACCTTTGCCGACACAATCCTCATTGAACAGTCAGCGTTCGAGAATATAACCGGTCACGTTCTGTCACTGAGCGCCGAGACTGAGGACCTTGGTATCTACAATGGCGAATACATCACGCTGTCCGGTAACCGGTTTACCGATATCGAGGGTACCGTGGCTGATGTCTACAGGGGTGGCACTGACGAGAGCACATTTGGTCCTCAAGTTGAGCTTCTCAACTCCACCATCGAGCGCGTTGGCCGCGGTAAACGAAACAACTCGGGCGCGAGCGTCAACCTGTTCGGGGCTCAGCGGGTCGTGATTAAGGGGAATACCCTGATTGATTCCGGCGGTATCAGGAATGTCGAAACGACGGGTGAGCCCAAAATCACTATTACGGGTAACAAGTTCAGAAACACACCCCCGGAAACACAGGTACAGTGATTCGCAGCAGATGAGTGAAGTTATCTGGTCGCGGTTGCTATTGTTGGCCCGCGGGGCTGGAAACAAGACGAAATTCATCAACAAGGCCCACCGATCCATTCCCGGCTAGCGCAGCGAAAATCGTGACGGTTGTGTTTGAGTGCGAATAAAACTGGTGGCGTTCGAAGCGGTATCTGCTGTTATCGCTGGCACTGAAAGAATCAACACCATCGACGGTAGCACCGAGGCGCACGGGACCACG
>JAPOOX010000294.1 GCA_026713185.1 Gammaproteobacteria bacterium | reverse complement strand
GGTGTGAATAATGGAAGAACTGATTTCAAAAAGGCTGCGTCACCGCGTTCGCATTCTCGGCAATCTGCTGGGGCAGACGATGACAGAGCAACTCGGAGAAGACTTCCTGCAGAAGGTCGAACAGGTAAGGCTACTGGCCAAAACCAGACGACAGCAAGGCGGTGGTGATTTCCAACAACTCCAGTCAATCCTGGCGGGTCTGGATGAAGATCATCTGATTTCCGTAGCCCGTGCCTTCAATCAGTTTCTGAACCTGGCCAACATAGCAGAACAGGCTGAAGCCAGCAGCATCACCAGCGAGCAGTTTCCGGACTCCTCTCATCTTGATACCTTGTTCGATACACTGACCAGTCGGGGGATTGAACCCGCTGCAATCGTCAGCACGATCAAAAACCTGCAATGCGATCTTGTCCTCACTGCACACCCAACGGAAATTACCCGTCGAACCCTGATTCAAAAATATAATCGAATCGCCAATGCCCTGGAGAACGTCAGAGAGGATCAGAATTTAAGCGATAAGGATCGGGTAGAACTTGAACGATTGGTGGCGGAAGTCTGGCACACCGATGAAATTCGCACCGAGAAGCCAACGCCACAGGATGAAGCTATCTGGGGTTATGCGGTTATCGAGCATTCCTTCTGGATCGCTATCCCAATGCTCTGGCAGGGTCTGGATCAGTTACTGCAGCGGTACACCGGAGAATCCCTATCGCTGGAAAACGCACCTCTCACCATATCCTCCTGGATGGGCGGTGACCGGGATGGAAATCCCAACGTCACTACGGATGTCACCGACGAAGTCCTGAGGCTTGCACGGTGGATGGCGGCAGACCTCTATCTGCGAGACGTTGATGAATTACTGTCGCAATTATCGATGTCGCGATGCAGTCAGGAAATTACCGATCTCTGCGCTGAAACTTCCCATGAGCCCTACCGGGTGATATTACGGAATCTGCGATCACGTCTTAACGAAACCCGGGACTGGGCAGAAACAAAGGAGCCGGTAAACAGTGAACTCATTCTGAAAAAAGACGATCTCTTCTCACCATTACATGCCTGTTACCGTTCACTGCACGAATGCGGCATGGGTATTATCGCCAATGGATTGCTGAAGCAGACCCTCATTCGATTGTCTACATTCGGTGTCACCCTGATCGAACTGGATATCAGACAAAGTTCCGACAAACACATGGATCTGATGGATGAGCTCACTAATTTTCTCGGGTTGGGCAGTTACAAATCCTGGTCAGAACAGACACGCCACGATTTTCTGCTTGATGAACTGGTCAGCAAACGACCGTTGATTCCAGAAAGTTGGGAACCGGATGGTGAAGCGGGTGAAACTCTGAGGACGATCCGACTGATTGCCAACAGTGACGCGGACGGGGTGTCCTGCTACATCATCTCCATGGCCAGGAATCCATCCGACGTGTTATCCGTTATCCTGTTGATGCGTAAATCCGGATTGCAGAAAACCCTTCCGATAGTCCCTCTGTTTGAGACTCTTGATGATCTGAACAACAGTGCATGGACCCTTGAACGTTTACTGAGAAACCGATGGTATCGGGAATACATCGGGGGGAACCAGCAGGTCATGATAGGTTATTCCGATTCGGCAAAGGATGCAGGACAAATGGCTGCTGCCTGGGCTCAATACCGGTCCCAGGAAGAACTGGTAGTCGTAGCGGAAAAATATGACATTGATCTCACTCTCTTCCATGGACGAGGTGGTGCGGCAGGACGTGGGGGTGAACCAGTGCGGCAGGCTATACTCTCCCAACCGCCAAACACCATCAAGGGTGGCATGAGGGTAACGGAACAGGGTGAGATGATACGGTTCAAGTACGGCTCACCCCAGTTAGCTTTGAACAGTATGGATATCGTGCTGAGTGCAACCATTGAAGCCAATCTTTTACCCTCTCCGAAACCAAGAGAAAACTGGCGTTTGATGATGGACCGGCTCTCCAATATCTCCATGCAGAGCTTTCGTGACGTAGTTCAGGATGATTCAGACTTTTCTGACTACTTCACCAGCAGTACCCCGGAAAGGGAATTAAGTCTTCTGGCGCTGGGCAGCAGACCGACACGACGGCAACCAGGTAGTCAATCCATCAAGGCTCTGCGTGCCATACCATGGGTCTTCGCATGGACCCAGAAACGTCTGATGCTTCCTGCCTGGCTGGGTACGGATGCTGCTCTGTTGCAGGAACTGAGTAACCGGGACCGTTTCATCATTGACGAAATGGCTGCCGAATGGCCGTTTTTCCAGACCCAGCTGGACCTGCTGGAAATGGTTCTCAGCAAGGCGGATATTGAAATTGCCCAACGCTATGATGAAACACTGGTTCCGACAAATCTGCAATCAATGGGTGAGCAGTTCAGAAAACGTCTGGCCAGGTTGATTAACAGCATCAACAGGATCAAGCATCAGGATATACTGTTACAACATCTGCCAGCTGTCAGACAATCAATTGATCTTCGCGATCCATACACCGACCCACTACACTTTTTGCAAATCGAGTTGATTTCCAGATACCGCCGGGATGATTCCAACGAACGAGTCAGAAAAGCACTATTGATTACCATCGCCGGTATCGCGGCAAGTATGAGAAACACAGGTTAAGGTGACCACACAGCGTATTACCATTGTCGGAGCGACTTCGGGTCCTGGAAAATCACTTCTGCTGAAACTTGACCGCCTGGGTTACCCAGTGACAGGAATCGGCAGAGATCCCGAAAAAATTGAACAGATCAGACGAATCCTGAAAGGGAGCAAGGCTGCCATTCAAGCGATTGACGTAAGCAAGGATCAGACTTTTCTTGAGTCAACAGACATTCTTGTGCATTGCAGTCGCCCGGACCTGGTTCATAACTTGTTGTCTGAAAATTTGTCACGTTTCATTGCTCTGGGTTCCACCCGGAAGTTCACGCACTTTCCCGATCAGAGGTGCCGTGACGTGGAAACCATGGAACGGTTGGTGATATCGAGTAGTATTCCCGCGACGGTTCTTCATCCGACGCTGATTTATGGTGCGGATGGATTCAGTAATATCGAACGGATTATTGGAATCGCAAGGAAGTGCCCGGTCATTCCTCTTCCCCGAGGCGGCATGTCGCTTATCCAGCCAATTCATTGTGATGATGTGTCAGCAGCGTTGATGCGCTGTCTGGACAATGATCGGGTAATCAATCAAAGCATTGTCATTGCGGGTCCGTCACCGATGACATACAGGACATTCGTACAAACAACCCTTGCTGCCATGAATTTATCTGCAAGGGTCATATCCATGCCTTGTTCCCTCGTCAAAGCCCTGGCCGGGATAACCCGTTACCTGCCGGGTGTACCCTTGATAAAATCCGATGAGGTGCAGCGTTTGCTGGAGGACAAAAACTTTGACACGCATCAAATGCAGAATTTACTGTCAGTAATACCCCGCAGTTATGACACCGGCATCCGGCAGTATGCAGATAAACTGGGAGGCTGTCCGGGAACAGACTGACCTGCTGCGGACAAGCCTGATTGGCCCTATTTTCCGCTTATTTTCGTTCAATATGTCCAATATTTGCCTCAAATAACCAAAAAATATGACTCAATCAGTCTTGGGCGCCAGTCCCGGGTTCGAAGGTTATTGAAGAAAATATGCTTAATTCATCGTAACAATGGCATAGTAGTATCACAGTTTTCAGCTTTGGATCGGATATGTATCAATCAGATTGCAATCAATTGCTGTCCCGGTTTGAGAAAGGTGTTGTCACCATCAGTTTTAACCGCCCGCAAGAAGAGAATCTCATCAATTATGCAATGTTGATGGCAATGCGGGAGTTATTCAACCAGGCAGCTCATGACGATAAGGTCAGAGCAGTGGTGTTAAGGGGGGAAGGCTCATGTTTCTGCGGTGGTGATGACTGGCAGAATATGGGTGCATGGCCTCAGGAATTTGCCCATCGCAAACCTGGTGGTTCTCATGGAGCAGCGCCGATACCTGAACAGGAAACCATTAAAGCCCTGCGTAGCGTAATGAAACCGACCATCGCTTTGCTCCATGGTTCAGTATTGGGTTTGGGATTGGACCTTGCAACTGTCTGTGATTTAAGAGTGGCGTCAACAGATGCCAGTATCGGTGATCCCAGAATCCACCAGGGGAGAGCTTCTGCAACAGGCATTACATACCTGTTACCCAGGCTGATTGGCCTCTCGCAGTCCAGCCGGATTTTACTGATGGGAGAGATTCTGACGGCAGAGGAAGCCCTGCGGATTCAGCTTGTACATCAGTTGATCGACACCCTGAAATTTGCTTCTGCTACCGATGAACTCATTAAGAAAATAGCTGGACTGCCCACCAGGGCTTACGAAGTACACAAACTTCAGGTATTACCGCAACTGGATATGAGTTTCGACGCTTCAATGACGCACTGTCTTGGTGTCAGGCAAACCCATGTCATAGAAGATCGCGAAGAGGGAGCCAGGGCCTGGCGGGAACGTCGGGACCCGGTATTTAAAGGGCGCTGACATGAAAGAGAGTAATGAGTTGCTGGTATCCGATGATGGCCCGGTTCGTCATTTACGCTTTAACCGTCCCGAGCGATTAAATGTTATCGATCTGGCCCAGCATGAAAGGATCATCAAGGAACTGGAACGGGCTGAAGCAAATCCGGATATTCGTGTGATTGCTTTTTCCGGGGAGGGGCGAGCCTTTTGTGCCGGTGACGATTTGAATGCCGGGAAAGCAAGTTCCCAGGCAATGCGTAAACGCAATGTGGACCTCGATATTGGTGTTGGCCCGGTGGTGTTGCTTGAAGCCGCTGCCGTTATTCGCAATTTGAGTAAAGCCACTGTGGCGCTGATGCATGGTCATACCCTGGGGTCAGGCTTTGATTACAGTCTCAGTTGTGATTTTCGTCTGGCAGCAAATGATCTTAACTATGGTGATCCGAGAATTCATCGTGCCATGTGGGCAGCAGAAGGATGGTCTTATAAACTGGTCAGGCAGTTGAATCAGTCCATGGTGACACCAATTTGTTATCTGGGTGAAACCATGAACGCCGAACAAGCTCATTCTGCTGGATTGATCCATGGAATTTATCCTTCGGGAGTTGATCTTCGACGCAGTGCTCGTGAGCAATTGATCGCACTGGCAGAAATCAATCCGGATGCCTACCGGGCAACCAGGAAACGGCTGGTGGAGGGGCTGGATATGAGCTTTGATCAGGCGATGAATTATTCACCTTAAATCCCTTTGATGAACAGGCCATCCAAAACGTTGCAGAACTTCTATACCGGACACATATGAAAACCTATCTGGTTGGCGGCGCAGTCCGCGACCAACTGCTGGGATTGCAGGTTACAGAAAAAGACTGGGTAGTCACAGGCAGTAGTGCTGAGGAATTGAAAAAGCTTGGATACAGACAGGTCGGCAGTGATTTCCCTGTGTTCCTGCATCCGGGAAGCAGGGAAGAATATGCACTTGCGAGAACCGAAAGAAAAACAGCCGAAGGTCATCAGGGGTTTGAAACACAAACCGGGTCCTCGGTTACTCTGGAAGATGATCTGTACCGAAGGGACCTCACTATTAATGCCATTGCCCAGGATAACAATGGCCGAATTATCGACCCGTATCATGGACAGGAAGATCTGGCCGCGGGTATTCTGCGTCATGTTTCCCCTGCTTTCAGCGATGATCCTTTGAGAATTCTCCGTGTCTCCCGATTTTCTGCACGATTTCCGGGTTTCAGCATTCACGAAGATACACGTAATCTGATGTCGAACATGGTGGCAAGGGGTGACCTTGCACAGTTGGCGCCGGAACGGATTTTTATTGAAACCGGGAAGGCTCTGGCAACCGATTCACCACACATATACTTTAACGTTCTCAGTGATATCCGGGCAGACGCAGAACTGTGGCCGGAATTGACCTCTGTTCACATTGACAGATTGGAAAAATGGCAGTCCGATAACGATTCTTTTCACGCCTTTGTCATATTGATTGCAAATCTCCCTCCTCTACAGATCAATCAATTGTCTCAAAGGTTAAGAGTTCCGGGAAAGTTCCGGGAAATGGCTTCCCTGGTCTCAAGATTTCACAAAACCTGGTCCAATGTGATCAATCTGCCAAGCCTGGATATACTTGAATTCCTGTACGACATGGATGCCTTCCGACGGCATGAGCGTTTTTACACTCTCTGTCTGCTCCTCACTCAATTTGCACAAAGCCGTGGTGAAAAAGTCGTCAGTCCGGACCCATGGCCCGGATATCTTGATGCGGCAAGGCAGGTATCTTCGGCAGAAATCCCAACCGGAATCAATGGACCAGAACTCGGTGAAGCCATTAAATTGAAACAATTACAGAGAATCGAAAACCTGCGATGAAAAATAAAGTCGTTTTGATCACCGGTGGCGCCAAACGGGTTGGTGCTCAACACCCTTGTACTACACCAGTCTGGATTCTCTCTCTATGGCCCGATAACCAATGTCCGTGCGGCAATACCGGTCTCTGTATTGAATCTGCCCGACTATTCCATAAGCTCTTCGATGAGCTTCACTGACCGTTCCGCCCAGTGATGTCACGCCCAGTACCCTTCCTCCATTGGTAACAACCCTGCCGTTCTCAAGTCTGGTACCGGCATGAAAAACCTTGCCATTTACAACGTCCTCAAGACCTTCGATGACATCACCCCTGTCATAGACATCCGGGTATCCCCCTGCCGCCATCACCACCGTCAATGCCGCTTCCGGTACAAATGTTATCCGCTGTCCTTCCAACTGACCATCAATGGCGTGATTACACAGCTCTGCCAGATCAGATTGCATCCTCAGCATCACCGGCTGGGTCTCTGGATCTCCAAACCTGCAATTGTATTCAATGACAAATGGGTTACCTGCATCGTCGATCATGAGACCGGCATACAGGAAGCCGGTATACGGATGACCTTCCATGCGCATTCCATCGATCGTCGGCTGAATGATCCGGTTAACGATTCGCTCATGTACTGCATCGGTCACGACAGGCGCCGGTGAGTACGCACCCATACCACCTGTGTTGGGACCCTTGTCTCCATTCCGGATTGCCTTGTGATCCTGGGATGACGCAAACGGAAGAAATCGGGTACCGTCCGCAATGACGGTGAAACTTGCTTCTTCGCCGCGCAGGAACTCTTCGATAACCACTCTGGAACCCGCTTCTCCGAACCGGTTTCCCGTCAACATGTCACGAATGGTTTTTTCCGCCTCTGTATGGCTATGTGCAATGACTACTCCCTTCCCTGCTGCCAGACCGTCGGCCTTGATGACCTGGGGTAAATCCATTGTCCGTGCATAGTCAACAGCTCGTTCAACATCATCAAAACTGCCATAGGCAGCCGTCGGAATATCATATTTTTTAAGGAAATTCTTGGTAAAAGTCTTGGATCCTTCCAACTGCGCGGCAGATTTTCCGGGTCCAAAACATCGAAGTCCCGCAGCAGTAAACTGGTCCACAGCACCGGCGACCAGTGGCGCTTCAGGTCCGATAATGGTGAGATCAATTCCATTGGTTATTGCAAAGGATATCTGGTCTGCAATGTCCATAACGTCAATATCAACGTTTTCGATACCTTCATCCAATGCAGTACCGGCATTACCGGGTACCACGAAAACCTTCTCAACTGTAGAAGATTGGATAACCCGCCAGGCAAGGGCATGTTCACGTCCGCCACTGCCAGTCACCATTACTTTCATCTTTTCCTCCTGATACTCAGTGCCTGAAATGGCGCATACCGGTCAATATCATCGCCATTTCATTTTCATCAGCCGCTTTGATGACTTCATCATCATTAATCGAACCACCCGGTTGAATCACTGCTGTGATTCCAGCTTCCGCGGCTGTATCAATGCTGTCCCGGAAAGGGAAAAAAGCATCTGAAGCCATAACGGACCCCGCAATCTGTAAACCCTCATCATCAGCTTTGATCGCTGCAATCCGTGCACTGTAGACCCGGCTCATCTGACCCGCACCCACACCGATGGTCCGGCAGTCACTGGCATATACGATGGCATTGGATTTAACGTGTTTTGCCACTTTCCAGGCAAACAACAAATCGTTCATCTCTGCATCCGTTGGCGCTCTCTTTGAAACAACCTGCAGGTCTGTCTCCTCGTATAAAGACGTATCTCCGGTTTGCAATAACAACCCGCCACCAACGCGTTTGAAATCCAGATTGTCTTCACTGTCCGGATTGAAACTGCCACAAACCAGTAATCGCACATTTTTCTTTGTGGCAAAGGCGGTAAGCGCGTCTGCAGCGAATCCGGGAGCAATGACAACCTCTACAAATTGACGTTCCACAATATCCGCTGCAAGCACACTGTCCACTTCCCTGTTAAACGCCAGAATTCCGCCAAAGGCCGAAGTCGGGTCTGTTTCAAATGCTCTCTGGTAGGCCTGATGGACGTCTTCAGATTCTGCTACCCCACAGGGATTGGCATGTTTGACGACTACACAGGCTGGCGCGCTAAAGGCTTTGACGCAATTCAGCGCCGCATCTGTATCAACCACATTGTTATATGACAGTGCCTTCCCCTGAAGCTGCTTTGCGTCAGCAACATTGTTACCGGCTGAAGGCTCCTTACCGGCTGAAGGCTCCTTACCGGCTGAAGGCTCCTTACCGGCTGCTGAAGGCTCTATATAAAAAGCAGCCTGCTGATGCGGGTTTTCTCCATAGCGCATCTCTCCGAGCTTTTGAAAATGCATGGTATAGGTCGAAGGGAATCTGGTTCTGCCATTTTCTGTGATGGCGCCAAGATAATTGGCAATCGCCGCATCGTAACGGGCAACATGTTCAAAGGCTTTCACTCCAAGCTGAAAGCGGGTTTCCTTACCCAGCGCGCCACCATTGGCGTTTAATTCATCCAGAACGGATTCATAGTCATTTACATCTACGATCACCGCGACACTTTCCATGTTTTTAGCCGCGGACCGAAGCATGGCAGGTCCGCCAATATCGATATTCTCAATTGCATCGGACAATGTGGACCCAGGGTCCGCCACTGTTTGTTCAAACGGATACAGGTTGACTATGAGTAAATCAATCGGGCTGACCTTACGGGTGCGCATGACCTCATCATCCAGACCACGTCTGCCGAGTAATCCCCCATGAATTTTTGGATGAAGCGTTTTTACCCTTCCATCCATCATTTCCGGCGAACCGGTATAGTCGGCAACTTCCTGAACTTCCAACCCATTGTCCATCAGGTACTGCCATGTACCCCCGGTTGACATGAGATGTACATCCAATGCCGCCAGTCCCCGGGCAATTTTCAATAATCCTGATTTATCCGATACGCTTATCAATGCATTGTTGATTCTGACACTGGTCACGGGTACTCCCCCGAAACTACAACAGACATTTCATACTCAATAACCTCGCTGCCTGGGTCCAGAATTTCCATGGCAAATCTCACCTCTGTTTTGGGGGGGATATACTCGATGTCCCTCAATTTGCTTC
>JAPOOX010000291.1 GCA_026713185.1 Gammaproteobacteria bacterium | reverse complement strand
GGGCAGACGTGGATGATCTGGTTCAGGAGGTTCTGGTACGTCTTGCTGTGCGTGGTGACAGCCGCAGTATTGAGCAGCCGGAATCTTACCTGATGCGTACAGCCACTAATGTCTGGCGGGATTATCTTCGCAAAAGAAAGACACACGCAGCGGATACCCACCAGGAATACCAGGAAGAACACCAGATTCGTGAGGATAATGATCCTGTCAACGTCTTGCAGGGAAAGGAGTCGATAGAAGCTTTACTGGCAGCCCTTGAAGAACTGCCGAAACGCACCCGCCAGGTATTCGTGCTGTGCCGCATTGAAGGCATGCGCCAGAAAGTTGTAGCGGCAAGGCTCGGTGTCTCGGTGAGCGCGGTGGAGAAACACATGATTAAGGCAATTGCCCATATGACTATGCGCCTGGACGTATTGTGAGATGAAACTGGTCAAGTCAGGCAACAATGTATCAACAGATGCTGCGGAGGCTGCGGGATACTGGGTAATGCGACTCGATTCACCGAGTTGCAGACCGGCTGACAGAGCCGCGTTTGAGGCGTGGCGAGTCGAGAAACCTGAGCATGCCAAAGCATTTGCCAAGGCACAACGGGTGCTGGCTAACGTCGACCGGCACCTGGGAAGTGTCGAGTTGTCGGCGCTTGGTGAACAGGTATTTGAGGAATCGGGGAAGCGGCACAGATCATTGATCCGTTACTCCACTGTCGGGTTGGCAGCGGCATGCAGCTTGCTGGTGGGTGTCGTGCTCTACCTGCAGACTGCCGTAGGACCCCAAATCGATCAGCCGGTATTGGCGGATGCAAACACAATTGAGACAGTCGTGGGTGAGCGTTCCACGGTCATGTTGCCTGATGACTCAATTGTTACCCTGAATACCAACTCACTTATCGAGTTGCGATTTAACGATAATTCCGAAGTTCGACAACTGGAGCTCCTGAGAGGTCAGGCCCACTTTGAAGTCAATAAGGATCCACGCCCATTCGAGGTGCTGGCTGGTGACCACCGTATAGTGGCGCTGGGTACGGCATTTGATGTCAGGCTTGACACCGAACTTGGTGTGCAGGTCACTCTGGTGGAAGGTGAGGTGACTGTGGATGAAGTTATTGAGAAGGTCGCGAACATTGACATGGTGAATTCAACGATACCTGAGACCCCGACAACAACCGAGACTCCCACTCGAACGGACCTCAAGGCGGGTGAACAGTTGATTGTCAGACAACATGAGCCGCCGACGGTGGTCAAGGCAGACCTGGAGCAGGTTGTCGGTTGGCGAGAAGGCCGTCTGGTTTTTCGAGACGATCCCCTGCGCGATGCGGTGAAGGAGATCAATCGTTACAGTACTAAACAATTATTCATTTCTGAGGATGAGCGACTTGAGACCCTCCGGGTAAGTGGCGTTTTCAGAACCGGCAGCACGGCGGCGTTTGTAACGGCGCTGGAGACGTTCTATCCGCTCAAGGGTGAGCGCATCGCCTATAATCAAACGGAGTTGCAATGGTGGGACAAAGATCCCATCAATGACGAACTGGATCAGAGGTGAGAGAGTCCGGATTACTCACGTCTACTGTTTCGATTCAACTGTTCATCTGAGTCTTAAAGAATCAAAGCAGTACCGATCTCCTTAATCCGGAATGTGAGTTACGGTGAAATCGGGGGAATGAGAAGCCTTGGTTGCTTCAGGAATTAACAAGTTCACGTCAACGCTCGTGATGATCCTGGTGATTTTGGGTGGATCTGTCAATGTCCTGGCCAGCGAGCCGGATGGTACGGTTCAATTCCACATTGAAGCACAGGATCTTGGCAGCGCGCTCAACGAGTTTGCACTGCAGAGCGGCAAGGAAATCTTCTTTGTTGAAGAAGAACTTGCCGCCAGGTTCACCTCTGGAATCTCCGGCAACTACGATCCGGTTTCGGCACTGGAACAACTGTTGGCCGACACTGACATAAGCTACCGCATCAACGACCTTGATACCATCCTGGTTGGAAACCAGATCAGTGTCGCTAAAGGGGAGATATCCGACGAGTTAATACCTGAATCGAAGAACGTATTTCAGCGATTCGTAACTGGATTTGCCGCAGCATTTACTGGCAGTACAGCTTCTTCAGGCACAGCGATTGCAAAATCGGACGAAGAATCGCAAGTGATGGAAGAAATCGTTGTCACGGGTATCCGCGGCAGCATGCAACAGTCTCTGGAACGGAAAAGAAATGCCGATCATTTCGTCGACGCCATTACCGCGGAAGATATCGGCGCGTTTCCGGATCAGAATCTGGCCGAATCCCTGCAACGGATCAGCGGCGTCGCCATCGACCGCAAGTCAGGCGAGGGCGCGTTTGTCAGCGTTCGCGGACTCGGTCCACAATTCGTGCAGACCACGGTCCATGGGCGTGTTTCGGCGTCCAACATTGCCCCGGGAGACTTCGACGGCATGGGTTCAAACAACACCAAGTCACGCGCGGTCGGCTTCTACGCATTCCAGTCCGGGCTGGTGCAGGCCGTGGAGGTCCATAAGTCGCCACGGGCGGACCACGTCGAGGGCGGTCTTGGCGGTTTCGTCGACATCCAGCCGCGCCGACCCCTTGAACTTGGCAAGCGGCACGCTGCCTTCTCTGTCGACGCCACGCGAAATGAGCTGGCGGACCACACTGCACCCGGTGTATTCGCCATGTACAGCGATGTACTCACCGATAACCTCGGTTTCATGGTCTCGGCACAGTGGGACAATCGATTCTTTCGGACAGACAACCTGCAGGGATGGTCGCATGTTTTCAGAACAGTCAACGTCGACGGTGTGGAAGTAGGTAGCGGTTATTACCCGCAGCAGCTCAATGCTGAATTGCATACCACAGACCGTGATCGCCTGAATATCTCTTCTTCTCTGCAATGGCAACCGTCGGATAAAGTCGATCTGACAGTCGATCTGCTGTATACCGACAACAAGACGCAGGAGGAGGATTACTGGCGGGACTACCGCGTCCGCCAGGGGAATGGAAGGATCACCGAAGCAGAGTTCATGGAAGACAACGGTGAGACCATATTCACCAGGATATCTACCACGGCAGGTTTGTTCCTTTCGAACCAGAAGGAGACGGTCGAAGCGGAAAACCTGAATCTCGGTGTCAATCTGAAGTTGCAGGCTACTGATAACCTTGCCGTCAACTTCGATGCGTCGGTCTCTGACACGGAAGCGCCCATTTTCCTTTCGGGTGCTCTGATGCGAAACACCCTCACGCAGATGACCTGGGAGAAGTACGGTTCAGGCAGATTACCGTCGATAACCTCGACAGACCCAATAACTGACCCCGATTGGTATCACGTCGTCTGGTCGACGAAAGCAGGCCATTTAGTCGATGATCGGAGTACTCAATGGCGAGTGGATGTCACTTATGAGTTTGACGGGGACTGGCTGGATACGATCCAGGTTGGCGCCAGAACGTACCGGCAGGATCGCCGTGACAGGTCTCGATATCTGGGCACCACCACCTGGCGGGGGCAACCGATAACAGCACACGGCGGTGGCGTTGTGCACCCGGCAGAGGGAGACTTCCTCTCCGGACTCGGTATGAATTTCCCGGCGAACACTCCTGCCCCAAACCTTGACTTTCTGGCGAATGCCCTTGAAACCGTCCCGGTATCGGCACTCCAGCCCTGGCAGATGCATACGGCGGAGTCCCAGGCCAACTTCCCGGACTTTAGCCAGCCTTTTAATGAAGACCTCAATCACGACGACGATGGCAACGCGATTTATGCCATGGTGACGTTTGCTGGTGTACTCGGTAATACGCCGTATACCGGTAACTTCGGCGTGCGCCATGTGGACAACAACACCGGATCGATTGGAGAAATCACGGAACCCGTCCATATCGACTATAGCGACCCATCGTCGCCTCAGATCATTACTTCCCCACCTGCGTTTACCGAAATCGCCCATGAGTACACGGAGACATTGCCCTCCCTGAATCTACGATTCGATCCCACAGACGACATCGTCGTGCGGCTTGCGGCAGCAAAAGTGATGACTCGCCCAAGGTTTCTTGACCTGAGTCCGCGACTAACCGTTCAGGCGAGGAACCGTACCATGCGTGGCGGCAACGGCACGCTGGACCCGACCACCGCGGTGCAGTTTGACCTGGCGGTGGAATGGTATTTTGACGACTACTCGATTGCCTCGGTTGGCCTTTTTACCAAGGATATCGAAGGGTTCGTTCAGCAGGAACAAACCCCAACCCCATGGCCCGGTATCATCGATCCTGAGACCAACCAACCCCTTGTGCTGATTGCCTTCAGACCGCTGAACACCGGGGATTCGGACCTGGTCGGTATTGAACTGGCGTTTCAGCACACGTTTGCGGGTCTGCTCCCGGCGCCATGGGATGGTCTCGGCATAATCACCAACTATACGTACATCAATTCCGGATCGGACTTCTTGAACGAGCTAACGGGTGCGGCCTACGGTATTCAGGGATTGTCCGAAAACACGATCAACTTCACCGTGTTCTACGAGAAGGGTCCGTGGAGTGGTCGCGTATCCTACAACTACCGGGATGATTTCAATGATTCCATTGCCGATGGCCAGGGACATCCCAAGTTTGTCGACGCGTATGATCAATGGGATGTGTCCTTCAGTTATGCAGTGAGCGACAACTTCTCGATTATGCTGGAAGGCATCAACCTGACCGATGAGAATGTGTACTACTACAACCTGCTGGGATCCAGCACGATGGAGCACATCGTGCAGGCTTCCCACGCCGGCCGTCGATTCCAGGCCGGTGTACGCTGGAGACTGTAGCCATGTTGAAAGAAGATGCTGGTATCGACAACAGGAAAGTAACGGCATGGATACTCAACAGGTTGCCGGACCTCAAGCCTCCCCTGACGTTTTCCCTGATCACCGGGGGCCATTCAAACCTGTCATACAAGTGTGTGGATCAGGCAGGCGCCGCGTATGTGCTGCGTCGACCACCTTTGGGAAACGTGCTGGAAAGTGCTCACGACATGGTGCGAGAGCATCGAATTGTATCCGCCATGAACAAGAGCCTGGTTCCCGTCGCGCCAATCCATGGTCTGTGCGAGGATATCCGGATCAATGGTGCACCGTTCTATCTGATGGGCTTTGTAGAGGGACTGGTTCTGCATGATGTGGTTCATGCTCGAACGCTTTCCATGGAAGATCGTGCGCGACTGAGTGAACACGTGGTCAAAGTGCTGACCGACCTTCATCTCACTGATCTCAATGATGTGGGACTGGATAGTCTGGCGCGGAAAGAAGCCTACCTGGCCAGGCAACTCAAACGTTGGACCCAACAGTGGGAGGCCACCAAAACACACGAAGTCCCCGAGATGGACGAGTCTGCAGCACTGTTGAAGGAGCGGATGCCGGAACAGATAGGCGCTACTGTCGTACACGGCGATTACCGGCTGGGTAATATGCTGGTTGCAGATGGACGCATCCAGGCAGTTCTGGACTGGGAACTCTGCACCCTGGGAGATCCGCTGGCAGACCTTGGATATCTGCTCAACAACTGGGCGGAGCCGGGAGATCCCAACAGTGACCTGCAGGTCACGGGTACCGGTGGATTCTGGTCACGGGATAAAATCTGCGATGTCTACACAGCAACCACCGGAAGGCACCTGACACACATCAATTACTACCGTGCATTTTCGCATTGGCGACTGGCGGCCATAAATCAGGGCGTCTACAAAAGGTATCTGGTGGGGGCAATGGGAGACGACCAGGCCATCGACCTGGAGGAAAAGAAAGAAAGTGTGCAGCGACGAGCCGAATCAACACTCAGTCTGCTGGAGTGTTGATATCCCGGGAATCGATCCTGCTCTCCCGTATTCTGGTGTATTGTTAAAGTTACAACTTAATGCCGGTAATTTATGTCGCCGGTTACTTCACGAGGTACGATTGCCTATATTCTGGCTGCTCACGAGACTGCTAATAAATCCTGCTTGGCAAAAAATTTGTCTACTGCGCGGCCAAATTCTACATCTTTGAGTCATCTGGAAATATCGGATGATGCTGTTGGTGTGATGCCGCACACGAGGTTCAAGTTCTGCTCTGCGAATACCTGAAGAGATAAATCTCCTCAAACCCATAGAGTTTGATAATTTCTAAAAAAAGATAAATCTCCTCGAATCAATCGACTTTGATAATTTTTTAAAAAAAGTTGTATTTCCATTTTACTTTCCCTATTGTGCAGCCACGAAAAGGAATTCATCAGGGATACTTATGTTTTTGCAAAGGACTGCTTTACGGTTGCTGCCTGGCCTTCTTTTATTTCCCATCATGGTGCTGTCAGCAGATGATGAAAAAGAAGATGACCCTGAACCCCGCCAACCAACAGTCAACGTTATCATTATCAACGGCGGTGCGGTTAATCCTACCTGCGATGTCAATCCAGACACAGGCACCTGTGACTCGGATGATGTCACTGTATCCTGGTATTCAACATTATCAGGCGCATGCCTTTACGGTTATACCCCAACATCCAACAACCCGACCAAGCTGTCCTGTACAACCAATGAAACGCTCCAGGTGTCCTGGGTAGTAGCAGGGATTAACACGTTCAAAATACATGCCAGCCAGAGTCATACCTCGGAGGTCTATACCAGCGACAGCATCATAGGTATAGCCCCTACCCCACCGGTACCGGGTGCGATTACGGGTCCCGCCAGTTCGACCGGTGATTACACCCTGAACTGGGGCAGTTCCACAGGTGCAACATCCTATAAGCTTGTGGAGCAGACAGGGGACGATACCGATACAACGGAATATGTCGTTACGGGCACATCGAAATCATTTACCGGCAAGTCAATCGGCGACTATTCATATCAGGTCAAAGCCTGTGCCGGCAGCACTAACTGCAGCGACTTGACAGCAACCAAGACCGTGACGGTCATCCCGACAGCGACCATCACCATCAACGGTGTCAGCGCGGCGACCTGTGTAATTCCCGCAGGTGAGGCATTGTGTAATGCGGCTGATGTCACTGTGACTTGGTCCTCGAATGTGTCCGCAGCTTGTGTGTATGTCGATGACACGAATCTCTTTGCCTGTTCTGAAGGCAGTATTCAGGTGCGCTGGATTGGAGCCCGGACTTATACCTTCAAAGTACATCAGAGTAAGAGTTCTGATGCGCCGGTACTGGCCAGCGCCACTATACTCCCAACGCCACGGGTACCGAGTGCAATCACCGGTCCAACTAACAGCATGGATGGCAGTTACACCCTGAACTGGGGTAGTTCCAAGGGTACAACAATGTACACACTGCAAGAGATGATTGGTGATGGTAACTGGACTACGGTGCAGAATACCACGACAAGATCAAAGTCTTTTTCCGGCAAAACGAATGGCACATACAAGTATCAGGTCAAGGCCTGTTCCAGCAGCAGTTTCTGCAGTGGTTGGACGGCGACTCATACAGTTACCGTCAAGGTAAATTCCACTCCGGTGGTGGCTGCGATTGCTGATCAGAGTGTGCTGGTCAGTGGCACGCAAAGTGTCACGGTCACGATCACTGATTCTGATGCGGGTGATACGCATACGGTGACTGCCACTTCCAGCAACACCAGCAAGGCAACGGTGTCCGTATCCGGCAAGACCTTGACCATCTCTGGTGTAGCCGTGGGCAGCAGCACGATCAGTGTGACT
>JAPOOX010000026.1 GCA_026713185.1 Gammaproteobacteria bacterium | reverse complement strand
GGAGCGGGCCATTGCCATCAACCTGGTGATTGCGTGGCGGCTCATGGTGATGACGCTACTCGGTCGTGAGGTTCCCGAACTACCCGCAGAGATTTTGTTTTCTGATACTGAAATCCTGGGCTACACCAACCGCAAACATGATCCGCCACCCGGACACGAACTGATGTGATACGGCTACCAATTTCTCATTGCCATGTGTACGGGATATGAATTAAGGGATGAATGAATCGAAAACAAATCAGCTCAACTTGGCCAGCCAGATTTATGGGTAAAGGGCAACGCTAGACCATGTCCCTCCAGGGAGGTCATCACCTGGCTTACCAGCAATATTCACGGTACCGGGCTTGACTGAATGCGGTATTGGCGATGGCTCCCTCTGGAGCGTACCAACGGCCACCCATCCTGATCCACCAAGCGAATCGCATCCCGGACTTTTTGCACGATGCTGTACCTTCTTTATTAAGGTTGTAACGAATCAGTGAGGGCTTACTCGGTGACCACGTGCACTGCTTTGTTATACATCGCCCTTTGTGGCTTGTGAAGTCGGCTCGTTGGACTTTGTAATTCTGATGAGAAACCGGAGCGCCTCATTCACTGACTCCGCACTCGGGAAGATGGCCGCCACATCGGGTTCTATACGCACCACTCCATCGCCAAAACCCTTCCGGTGTGACCCCAACCTCCGCACCTCCAGGCTCTTGAGATCGTATTCGGGCCGAAGCTCGTCTGTCCTTGCTGGCTTATCCTTTTTCATAGTCTCTTCTTTCTGCTGGTGTCACTTCTCTGGCGCTAATCAGTCGGATGGTGTCTCCTCTTTGTGTATAGGAAACAATCAGTAAACGCCCCAGTCGTGACTCACCAACAACCAAATAGCGAAGTTCCTCATAGGAATGATCGGGATCGTAGAAATCGACGTAGAGCGGATCATCTAAAACGGTCTTTGCCTCGTCGAACGAGACTTTGTGATCTGCCAGATTGATTGCTGCTTTCTCGTCATCCCACTCGAATTCCATACGAGAGAGAGTGTACCACAAACCTGGAAGTGTGTAGACCGACTCCCTGCGACCTGTCAACGCAAAGTTAAAATCTCCCCTTTTGGCCTTCCCGAGTCTTGTGCTCCCAACACCCCTCCATCTTGGATAAAAGGGGACATTTTAACTTTGGGGAAGGGACTATACGGCTTTGGACTAACACATTACTTTTGTTTTAGTTAATACAAACTGGTGTTATAATTCGATTCGAATTTGACACAATTCAGTTTTCAGTTTTTAAAGGGGAAATCACCATGAAGTATGTCATCAGTATGCTGTCACTTGTAGTGGCATTCTCTTACACTCATGCAGTATTCGCTGCAGAAAACGAGACCGACGAAAGCGCCATTGACGACGAAGTCATTGAACAAGTCGTCGTCACCGGTTCACGCATCAAACGGGACGAATATTCCAGTGCGTCACCCATACAGATCATAGATGGTCAGGGCGCCCGGGAACTCGGCCTGATTGATACCGCCAGCCTGTTGCAAAGCGCAACCCAGGCCACCGGTACCCAGATTGATAATACCTTTACCGCTTTCGTGCTGGATAACGGACCAGGATCGGCACAGGTGAATCTGCGTGGGCTTGGCGCGCAGCGGGTACTCCTGCTGTTGAACAGTAAACGCGTCGCACCCGGTGGTGTTGGGGGAGCACCGACTTCTCCGGATATCTCCACCATCCCCAACATCATGATCGACCGTATTGAATATCTGTTGGACGGCGCTTCATCCATCTATGGTTCCGACGCCGTTGCCGGGGTTGCCAACGTTATCATGCGGACCGATTTCGACGGTATCGATTTTGAAGGCCAGATTGTCAACACCGATGCAACCGGTGGCGACGAGAAGACTCTGGGTATTGCCTGGGGTAAAACCGGAGACAACTGGACCCTGGGCATTGCCGGTGAGTATTACGGCCGGGACAGGCTGAGACTGAGTGGTCGATCCTTTACCTCGCAGTGTAACCGTTATATCCATGAAGATGAAAACGGGAACGAACTCAATAACCGTCTGGACCTTGTGCCGGGAACAACGATCAGTCCCTGCAAACTCGTTACCAGGAACAGGATATTTATTTCAACTGGCTGGGGCAATATCTGGTCCACACCGGGAACGACCAATATCGGCATCCCGAATTTTTCAGAAACAGAGGTACCCCTGGGATTTACCCGTTTTAACCCCGCTGCCATTATTCCTACGGATACTGATGGTGACGGCATACCTGATATCGGGTTAGTAGACCCGGATGGCAACGGCGAATCTGAAGTTGATCTGCAGACTGGTCAGTATAACTTCAATGGCGCCGAGCGTGACCGCGCCGGGGATCTGCTGTTCGGCAGTGAACGGACTAATATCTATGCCTATGGTGAATACGACCTGGGCAATGAGAGCAACAGCACGCTTTATTTTGAGTCACTCTTGGCCAGGCGGACCACGGAAGTGTACAGTCCGGGAGCATCCATCTTCCCCGATGTTCCTCCGAACAACCCATACAATCCCTGTAACCAGTTCGCACCCGGTGGCGTGAACTGTCTTGGTTTTTTCGGCTTTAACTTCGGCAACTTTGAGGTAACACCCATCGTCGAAATACGCGGTGATCGCGATAACAACGATGTTGAAATCAATCAGTCCCGGATTGTCGGTGGCATCAGGAGCGATCTGCCCGGCTGGCGGAATGACTCCGGGTTCGGCAACTGGAGTTACGACCTGTATTACAGCTACTCACGCTCTGTGGGAGTCGACAAACAGTTCGGCATCCTTGAAGAACCTTTTCTGCGGTCAATCAATACCTCGAGGTTCGATCCGGAAACAGGACAGGTTGTCTGTGGGAATGGTGAGCACTGTGTGCCGGTAAATATGTTCGCGGAGTCGATATATCAACCTGGAGGCGGCGACTTCAGCACACAGGAAGAACGGGATTTTGTCTTTGGGGTCCGTTCCTTCGATACAGAGGTCATTCAGTCGATATTCAGCGGTGTTCTGCAGGGTGATGTATTTGAAATACCCTGGAACGACACCACTGTTCCACTGGTTTTCGGATTTGAATACCGGGAAGACGAAATCAACTCCATTCCCAACGCTGTTGCCAGGGATGGAAGTTTTTATGGTTACTTCAGTGATCGTGGCGCCGTTGGCAAGCGGGATATTACCGAGTTGTTTGCAGAAACCGAGTTGCAGTTGATGCAGGATCTGCCTTTTGCCAGGGAGTGGTCCCTTAACCTCTCATCACGCTGGACTGAAGAGAGTACCTACGGCAGTGACACTACCTACAGTGTGAAAAGTGTATTTACACCAGTGGACAGCGTAACCTTCCGCGGAACATATGGCACCTCGTTTCGGGCGCCCAATGCACGCGAGCAATTCCTTCTGGGCACATCCGGTTTTGTTACGGTTGCAGATCCCTGTGTCGTTCCAATAGCGGCACGAATACCCTCTCTAAACCCCACCGAGCCTGCTACCTATGATCCGGAAGAGGACCAGCGCGAGCCAATAACCCTGGAAAACTGCCGGGCGAATGGTGTGGACCCCACGATGCTCGGTCTGGATGGCATAGCAACCTCGTATTCTGTTGAGGTCCTGCGCAAGGGCGGACAACAGGTACAACTGAATATCGACCCGGAAACTTCCACCTCCTATACCTACGGGGTGATTTTCGATCAGTTCTTCTGGGATGATTTTACCCTCAGAGCCGGTGTTACCTACTACGATATCGAGGTGGAAGACAGTATCGCTCTACTCGGTACAGGTTACATCGTAAACGATTGTTATGTAGAGAGCCCCAACAACTCCAGTGCCTTCTGTAACCTGGTAAAACGTGATGCGGATGGATTGATCGATATCGTTGATTCCAGCTATGTCAATATCAACACCATTACGTCGAGAGGTATCGATTACAACCTTTTCTATCAACGCAACTTCATCATCGCAGACCGTAATCTTGACCTGCAGGTTGATGTGCGGATGACCCGGTTGCTGGAGAACCTGTTTATATTCCGGGACTCGGATGAAGATGATGCCGGTAGTACGATAGCGCCCGAGTGGGAAGGCACTCTGCTGGTCAACGCCCGTTATAATGACTTCCGTGTCAACTGGCGCGCCAACTATATTTCCGGTGAAACAGAAGAACCGTTTGATTTCGATAACTATGTTCCCTGTAGTACCCTGGATGTATTGTGCGCTCCGAAAGTAGACACCAGTTATTACTGGACCCACACGGCTTCAGTGACCTGGACCCCCAGGGATTGGTCCATTACCGTAGGTGTTGTCAACATGTTCGATAAAAACCCGCCCCTCATCGATACTGCTGCACCGGAGACACAATTGAATAATATACCTCTGGGCGCCGGTTATGACATTCTGGGTAGACGGGTGTTTGCTTCCGTGTCGAAGCAGCTCTGATTTATCGGAGTCAGTAATCAGGGAGTTTCATCAGGGATGTCAATAGGCCTTTAACTGACAGCAAAACACGCGGTCATTGACCAGGTTCAATATTGGCATCCTGTTTGGTTGTTCCAGTTTAACAAGAGGTTAATTGTATGTATCCAAATAATCTGAATCGCTGTCTGCTGACCCTGTGGGCACTGTCTGCAGCTGTCTGCATTTCAGCAGAACCGGCGCCGGAACCGGAACAGACGCCGTTAACCGGTTTCGAAGCATTTGCTATGGACCCTGCCATGAGTGATGCGCAGGTGTCACCTGACGGCACACACATTGCCACACTGCAACGACTGGCAAAGGACGGCAAGCAGTTTCTGCTGATCTACAATGCCGATGACATGGCTCAAAAACCGGTAACACTGGGTTCATCAAAGATGGACATCGTAGCCTTTGCCTGGGCTAATAAT
>JAPOOX010000288.1 GCA_026713185.1 Gammaproteobacteria bacterium | reverse complement strand
TGGAAACAAAAACGCGCAAGCGCGATATCCTGGTGGATAACCGGGTCTTGTATGACTTCTATGATCAGCGGTTACCAGAGAATATCTGTAGTGAATCTGATCTTCTTGATTTCATCAATAAGAACCCCGGGAAGTCAGAATTGCTAAAGTTACATCACGATCAGTTGATTCAGGGTGAGGTAAATTTCCGGGAGGAACAGTACCCGGATACTATCAACGTTGCGGGTGCTGATTTGAAACTGGAATACCATTTTGATCCACAGCACGAGAATGACGGTGTCAGCATCAATGTTCCGGTGGCAATTATAAGGGAGGTAGGAAAAGCCCAACTGGACTGGCTGATTCCCGGGCTGCTGAGAGAGAAGTGTCTGGCGCTGATCAGATCGTTACCCAGGTCCTTACGGAGAAATTTCATACCGGCTAGGGAATACGCAGATAAAGTGATTGAGCATCTGGAGTTTGATGGCAGGGAATTAACTGAAGTATTGGCGATGCGTCTGTTCCGTATGACCGGTACCAGGGTTGTAGCAAGCGACTTCAACGAGGAGAACCTGGACAGACATCTCAACATGAATATTCATGTGCTGGATGACACAGGTAGAAAGCTGGGTAGTGGCCGCAATATCGAGGTGCTGCGGGAAGCCTGGTCCCGTGAAGCTGAACAGAGTTTTAAAAATAGAAACAGACACTCCATAGAAAAGGAAAAATTGACGAACTGGACCTTTGGTAATCTTCCGGAACAGGTGGAATTCAAACACGCCGACATGAAAGTCAAGGGATTCCCTGCTCTGGTTGATAAAGGTGAATCAGTGGCAATTGAGATCATGGACAGTCAACAAGCCGCTGTACAAAAAGGCAACGATGGATTGTTGCGCCTGATCAGATTGCAGTTGATAGAACAGGAAAAATATATTCACAGGAACATTAAGCAGTTTACGATTTTTCATGCAGACCGAGGCCAGCGTGATAAATTATTGGCGAATATCGTGCATAGCATTTTTCGCATTACTTTCGTGGAAGGCTTACCCGCAGTTACATCAGAATCGGATTTCCATGAAAGGCTGATGGAAAAAAGTCATCTGATTACAACTATGAATGAAGTCACAGGATTGCTGCAAATCATCTTCAAGGAAACTGGAGAAATCAGAGAAAGTCTTTCAAAACGGCAGACTGCACTCAATGGATTTGTCTGTGATGACATTCGCCAGCAGCTTGATGGGCTTCTCGGAATGGATTTTCCCAGGCATGTACCTCGACAATGGCTCAAGCAGTATCCCCGGTTTCTGAAAGCGATCAGGTATCGACTGGATAAACTGCAGGGAAATCTCGTTCGAGACAGGGAAGCCACTCAGGAAATCGCCCGCTATACCGAACGCCTGCAACATGACACGTTCAGCGACGATGCCAGGCATTTTCGATGGATGCTGGAGGAATACAGGGTGTCCCTGTTTGCCCAGGTTCTGGGTACCAGCATACCTGTATCGGCCAGACGTCTGGATAAATGGGGTCGGAGTAAAGTGCCGGAGTAAACCCCATTTATTCGGTAACCTCCTTCACCGCCACCAGATTTTTTCTTTGTCTTTCAAACTGCTGCAGCAGTTGCGCTTTACGATCGTAAAACCGTTCGACGCTGGCGGCTTTGACATGACCGTAACCTCTGACCGAATCCGGCAGACTGACCAGTTCCACAGCAGTCTCATAGTTTGAGACCGTGAGAATACCAGGGATTTTTTCCAGCAGGTTTTCATAATCAGCGATCAATCGGCGTTCCAGTTTCCTTTCTTCGGTATATCGAAATGGATCAAACCAGGTTCCTCGGAAGAATTTCAGTTTTGCCAGGAGCGCGAATACGATCATCAGCCATGACGGGAATTTCCATTTTCGATTGTCCCGACCGGAAAGGAATGGCGGCGCCAGATGATATTCCAGCCTGTAATCACCTTGCACGACACTGTTGAGATATGCCTTGAATTCGCCGTTGGCATGCAGACGGGCGACCTCGTATTCATCTTTGAATGCCATCAGCTTGTACAGATACCGGGCTGTCGCCCTGGTCAGAGACTGGTTCCCGTGATCAATTGTTGCATCCACCCTGCGTATTTTATTGACCCAGGAGAGATACCTGTTGGCGTAATCTTTGGATTGGTAATCTATCAATCGGCGCCGACGATCTTCAATTATTTCGTCCAGGTCAGTCAGCGGGTGGAATTCCGGTTTAATGCCGGTTATCTGCACCACCCGTTGTTTATCAAAAGCTGTTCTACGACCCCAATCGAAAGCCTGCTGATTGAATGTGACCGCGACACCATTCAATTCGATTGCCGCGTAGATGCTACTGGCAAGAACCGGTAACAGTCCCATCTGGCAGGCGTAACCTGAGAGAAAGAGATTACTGGCTATCGGATCACCCATAATATGGGAGGCAAACCTGGTTGCATCGACAAAATACGTTTTCCCCGCCATGACTTCATGGGCGATGTACTCCTTCAAACTATCGACGGGGATTACGGATTCACGGTCATGAATGAAGGCGGCGGTAACAGCAGCATGATCATTGATCACAGCACTGGACCTGGTGTTGTTCAGTTTTCCAATCGCATCGTCACATGCGGCAACGACGAGATCACAGCCCAGCAGAAGGTCAGCGTCACCCGCTGCGATTCTTACTGCCTTGATTGCTTCCTGGCTTCCGGCAATTCTTACGTGGCTCACCACAGTACCAAATTTCTGAGCCAGTCCGGTTTGATTCATGGTGGAACATCCCTTTCCTTCGATGTGCGCTGCCATGGCTATCAGAGCAGCGACAGTCAGCACACCAGTACCACCTGTTCCGGTGACAACGATATTCCAGGGTTGCTCGTCTATTGAGGCAAGTTCAGGCTCCGGAAGTACCGGGAATTCCGTGTTTACGGGCATTACATGTTGTCTGAGCTGTCCACCCGTGACAGTCACAAAGCTGGGGCAGAACCCCTTGAGACAACTGTAGTCTTTGTTGCAGGCATGCTGGTCTATCTGGCGTTTCTGGCCGAGTTCGGTATCCAGGGGCAATACCGAAAGGCAATTAGACTGTATGTTGCAATCGCCACAGCCTTCACAGACTTCAGGATTGATGATAACGCGCACATCCGGGTCGGATAATTCCCCCCGTTTACGACGGCGCCGTTTTTCTGCTGCACAGGTCTGATCGAAAATGAGAACAGTAGTCCCCTTGATTTCACGGAGTTCTTTTTCAATAGTGATCAGATTGTCCCTGTGATCTATCGTCAAGCCCTTGAATCGAGGCAATGTTCGATGCTTTTCAGGGTCTTGGGCTACCAGAGCAATGCGATTGACTCCCTCGCCGCGCAGTTGGGTAATCATGCGTTCCACAGAAAGATCACCATCGATGGACTGGCCACCCGTCATCGCCACAGCATCGTTATACAATATCTTGTAAGTAATGTTGACACCCGAGGTGATTGTCTGGCGAATGGCTAACAGACCGGAATGGAAGTAGGTGCCATCACCCAGATTCTGGAATACGTGACTGGTATTGGTAAATGGAGCCTGACCAACCCAGGTAACACCTTCTCCCCCCATCTGGGTAAATGTGTAGGCTTTGCGGTCACCTTCTTCCCAGGTACCCATATAGTGACAGCCGATACCACCCAGTGCCCGGCTGCCTTCAGGGATTCGAGTTGATGTGCTGTGGGGACAACCGGAACAGTAATGAGGCGTCCTGAAGGGTTTGTTCCACGGTTCCGCCAGTGTTTGCTCTTTGCGTGTGTAGAAAGCCAGACGTTGCTCGATGATACTGTCGTGATAGTAGCGGGATATTCTCCTGGCAATGACCCTTGCTATCATCGCCGGTGTCAGTTCGGACAGATTGGGTAGCAGATCCTTGCCCTGTTCATCAAATTCGCCTACAACACGGGGCCGCTGTTCGACAGGCCAGTTGTACAACTGACTGGTTAGCTGATCCTCGATAATCGATCGTTTTTCTTCCACTACCAGGATCTCTTTCAATCCGGTTGCAAACTCATGCGTGCTGACAGGTTCCAGGGGCCAACTCATGCCCACCTTGAATACTCTCAAGCCCAGGGCGCCGGCTTTATGTCTGGTGATCCCCAGATCTTCCAGTGCCTGCATAACATCGAGATAAGCCTTTCCTGTGGTAATTATGCCCAGTTCAGGTTGCGAACTGTCGATTACGATTTTGTTCAGGCAGTTGACTCTGCAGAATTCACGTGCGGCATAGATTTTAAATTTGTTCAAGCGTATTTCCTGGTCCAGCGCATTGTCGGGCCAGCGGATATGTACGCCATCATCTGGCAGTATGAAATCTTCGGGAAGCACGATTTCAACCCGATTCGGATCTATGTCTGCAGAAATAGCAGAGTCCATGTTTTCGGTGATCGCTTTCAAAGCGACCCAGGCTCCGCAATATCGTGAGAGTTCCCAACCAAATATGCCAAGATCGAGTATCTCCTGAACATTCGCAGGATTCAGTACAGGTATTGAGGCGCCAATAAACATATGCTCTGACTGGTGGGGCAGGGATGAAGACTTGGCGGCATGGTCATCCCCGGCTATGGCGAGGACACCACCGTATCGTGAAGTGCCAAAGGCGTTAGCATGCCGGATGGTATCCATACTGCGATCTAAACCAGGACCCTTCCCATACCACATCCCAAACACGCCATCATAGCGGGCATCACCAAACAGATTTACCTGCTGGCTACCCAGCACTGCGGTAGCTGCCAGATCTTCGTTGATGCCTGGTACGAACCTGATATCGTGCCTGTCGAGGTATGCCTGTGCTTTCCACAATGCCTGATCCAGGCTGCCCAACGGCGATCCCCGGTATCCGGAGATAAATCCAGCAGTATTCAGGTTACGCTCCTGGTCCCGCTGATGTTGCAGAATAGGCAGGCGTACAAGCGATTCAATACCGGTTATGTAAGCCCTGGTTTTATGCAACGCATATTTATCATCCAGTGAGATGGCTTGTGCAGACAATTAAAGCTCCTGTCGAACAGTTTAATACCAATAATATTATGAAATATTATGTAGTAATTTTATGCTTTATGATCCTTAAAATGCCTTAATATAGAAATATTTATTCTCTAATAACTATATAATTAACTAAAATATCCTGTATAATTCCTGTTATAAAATTATTGATACCAGGTGGCTGATGGACGGTATAGATATTAAAATTCTTGATTTGCTGCAACAGAACGGCAACCTGACGACCCATGAAATTGCCGAGAAAATTAATATTTCCCAGTCTCCCTGTTGGCGAAGAATCAATCGATTGGAAGACCAGGGCCTGATAAGCAAGCGTGTAGTATTGCTCGACCGTGAAAAACTGGGTATGGATGTGGTGGTCTTTGCCACGGTAAATCTCTCTGCTCAGGGACGCAATAATCTGGAAGAATTTGAGCGGGAAGTGCAGGTATTACCTGAGGTTCTGGAGTGTTACACCATGGCGGGCACATGGGATTACATGCTTAAAATCGTGGTCAAGGACATCCGACATTACGAGAAATTTATTCGGGAAAAACTGATCACACTCGCTAACGTTGGTGAGGTTCACTCGCACATTGCTGTGACAGAAATCAAGAACACAGGAATATTACCCATTAATTAAACAAATAATGGATAAAAATCCACATTTTCTACAGTATGAGTGACCAATTTTCTAGGAAATAGTCCTAAATACTTGTAATGATAGAAATTAAGAGTATATTAGCATCAACTTACTGCCTGGTCAGAGAAAATGGCGCAAAATAGTCCATCGATCTTTGATTTGTCTATGACAGAGACCAGCCACAACCTGCTTTTGATAGACACGGATAACCGCGTTTCCGGGGATGTCAGGCAAAAACTGGTAAGTGTCGGCTATAACGTTCATATCATGACCAATGACAGTGAGGGTCTCCTCTATATCCGGCAACATGACCCGGAGGTTATTCTAATCAGTTGGAATGACAACTTGATGGGGCTGGTCAAAGAGATACGGACATACGTCCAGAATCCGATCATTATTCTGCTGAAACTCGATGAAGTCCATAACGCCGTGCCATTACTGGCGCATGGCGCTACAGATTATGCACTGCTGGCGCCCGGTGGTGAGGACCTCATGTTGCACGTTCTGGGTCGACATGTGCACCACACAGGGATTGATCGGCAGGTCAACCAAAGCTCGGGTTCCACTGCCAATATTGAAGAAAAATTGAAACTGCTGGTGTCAGACCAGCAAGCGGGCTTTCGTTTACAGCGTGGCATGATGCCGTTATCACCAGCAACTATTGGTGAGGTAAAACTGGAGCATCGGATATTTCCTTCGCTGATTCTTAGTGGTGACTTCATCGATTATTTTCCATTGTCCAGAGACAAGATTCTATTTTATCTGGCGGATGTATCCGGACATGGAGCTTCCAGTGCTTTTGTGACTATATTGCTACGAAGCATGTCTCGACGGCTGGAGCAGAATTTTTCTTCACTGAATCTGTCCGATACCGGCAGTATCCTGAACTGGATGAACAATGAACTTCTGCTGTGTGAATTGGAACATCATGTCACCATGTTTCTGGCTGTGATCGATTTATCAACCAGGCAACTGATGTACAGCAATGCTGCCCATTTCCCGGCAGCCATCCTCAGCAGTCAGGAATACACTTGTTATCTGGAGAGTGGCGGGCGCCCACTGGGGCTGTTCAAGACAGTGGAATATGAATCAACAAAAGTGGATTTGCCGGAAGCCTGTACGTTGATTCTGTTCTCCGATGGAGTATTTGAAATTATGCCTCAAGATACGCTCATGGGGAAGGAAGAGCAGCTGCTTTCACTGGTAAAAAACGGTATGAAAAATGTTGAATCACTGGCCGGTAAACTGGGTATGGCAGAAGCTGTTAATCTGCCGGATGACATAGCTGTGTTTACCATTGACGTAGGGTAGTAATGTTATGGGAAAGATATTATCTGCTGAAATAGACGGTTTATTCATACTCAAGTTCACTGGTGATGTCCGGATAACACTGGGGCCCACCATCAGCACATTTCTTGACAATGTAAGCCGGTGCAAATCATTCAGATCCGTGGTGATTGATCTGACGGAAACCAGAAACATCGACAGTACCGCCCTTGGTATGCTTGCCAAAATCTCCTTGCGTACCCAGGAAGCCTTTGACAGTAAGCCTGTGATTATTTCCACTAATGATGACATCACACGCATTCTGTTGAGCGTGGGCTTTGAAGATGTTTTTGTCATCATCCGGGAAGCTGAGGTCAGCGAAACAGAGCTACAGGAATTGCCGGAACATATCATGTGCGAAGCCAGACTGCGTGAGCAGGTACTGGAAGCACATCGCATACTGATGGCTCTTAATGAAAACAACTGTCTGGAATTCAGGGACCTGGTAGAAGCACTTGAAGAAGAGCGTACATACCAGGTCGCATGTTCGTTAGCCAGTTGAATCCCTGGCTGTCAATCTCGCACGTACAAAGTCACTATTATCAAGATGCAACAGACCGGCAATACGTCGAATAATGTATTCCTCGAACTTGTCGATACGGCCATCTGCATAAGCGACACGCCAGAGTTGCACCACTAAATTTTGTCTCTGGTCGTAGTGATAATGTTCATTGATCAGGCGTGTAAACTGATGGAGATCGTTGGCATCTTCAACGGTTTCTTCCGCAGAAGCCACCAGTGCTTCCAGTTCCCCGTCGGTAAATACAAACTGGGACTTAAGACTGTCCAGAATAGAAGTCTGCTCAATCTCCTGTCGTACCTGATCACTTCGCGACACTTCAATCATCAATGCCGCTGCCGCGAAAGCTATGCCTGGTGGTTCGTCTTCCTTCTCTTCAGCGGGAAAGTGATCCTGAAAGTAGCGCCAGATTTTCTTCATTTTTCAACTCACTCACAAACTACTTGATGATTACTGTTTGAAGTGTAACATCCACGTGTTCCGGTTATCCTTCACAACGGCATGAATATTCGCACTCGAGTAGCGCCATCTCCCACTGGAGACCCGCACGTTGGTACCGCCTATATGGCGCTGTTCAGCTTCTGTTACGCAAGGCAGGCTGGTGGCCAGTTCATCCTGCGCATAGAAGACACGGATGTAGAGCGCAGTAACAGGGAATCCGAGAATAACATAATCGACTCCCTGCACTGGCTTGGTCTCGACTGGGATGAAGGCCCGGATAAATCCGGGCCTCATGGACCTTATCGTCAAAGTGAACGGCTTGAAATCTACAGGGAATTCGTAGATGAACTCATTGAAAAAGGTCATGCCTTCCATTGTTTCTGCACCAGAGAACGTCTTGCGGAAATGCGCTCGGAGCAGATCGGAAAGAAAGAAACCGCCAGGTATGATGGCCATTGCATGTCCTTGAGTAAAGCAGATATCCAACGGCGACTTGCTGCCGGTGAAGAACATGTTGTCAGGATGAAAGTGCCGGAAGAAGGGTCTTGTGTTGTCAGGGACAGGTTGCGTGGTGATATTGCTATCGAGTGGTCCAGAGTGGACATGCAGATATTGCTCAAGTCGGATGGTTATCCCACGTATCATCTGGCAGTCGTTGTGGATGATCATTTGATGGAGATCACACACATATTCCGTGGTGAGGAATGGATCCCCTCTGCACCCAAACATATGCTGCTGTATGACTACTTTGGTTGGGAAATGCCAGAGGTGATACACATGCCACTGTTACGTAATCCTGATAAAAGCAAGCTCAGTAAACGTAAGAATCCGACCAGCATTCGATTCTATGAGCGCATGGGATTTCTGCCTGAAGCGCTGTTGAATTATCTCGGAATGCTTGGCTGGAGTATGACCGATGACGAAGAAAAGTT
>JAPOOX010000286.1 GCA_026713185.1 Gammaproteobacteria bacterium | reverse complement strand
GCACTGCAAGAAAAGTTGCACGCATGGCAACCTCAGTCTTTCCAAAACCAACATCGCCGCAGATCAACCGGTCCATGGCTTTATCATGAACCATGTCGGCTATCACGTTCTGAATTGCCAGTTCCTGGTCCGGTGTCTCTTCAAAAGGGAAGGCTGCCGTAAACTGGTGATAATCATCAGTTGGGAGCGGATAGGCAAAACCTTTTCTGGCGGCGCGGCGCGCATAAATATTCAGGAGTTCCGCCGCGACATCATGAATCTGTTCAGCAGCCCTGCGTTTGGCTTTTTGCCAGGCATCGCCGCCAAGTCTGTGCAGGGGAGCATTTTCTTCTCCAGAACCCGTATATCGTGAAATCAGGTGCAGTGAGGAAACAGGGACATAGAGTTTTGCATCGTCCTGGTAACCCAGCATCAGAAATTCAGTTTCCTGTGCATCAATGGTTAATGTCTGCAGACCGAGGTATCTGCCGACACCGTGTTCGATATGTACCACGGGAGACCCGGTGTGCAGTTCTGTAAGGCTCTTGATGATGAGTTCGGCGGTATTGTCCCGCTCCTTTTCACGGCGTCGTTTCTGCAGGACTCGTTCGCCAAACAACTGCTGTTCCGTAATCAGCATGGTTGTGGAATCAGGATCGGAATAACCGCGTTCCAAATTGGCCACGGTCAGGCACAGCTTCTGCTCAGTTGCCAGAAATGACTGCCAGTTATGCACCCTTGTGGTGTGGAGATGATGCCTTTGGAGCAATTCATCGACGACTTCGCGACGACCGTTGGACTCCGTTGCAATCAGAATTCGGTCTTTAGAGGTGGCGAGTAATTCGGATAGTCCTGCAAGTGGCTTCTGGCTTCTTTCGTTAACGGAAATATCAGGCAGTTCTTTGAAGGAAAACTGTGTATCACCCTGTCTGAGACTGGAGCCGGTATTACTTTGTTCGATCAGATCAACCCGCGGATAACGTTTCAGAATCGCGAATAGTTCATCCGGCGAAAGTAGAATTTCGGAGGGTGGCAGAACGGGTCGCATGATATCGTACCGCAGATTTTCATACCGGCCGTGAGCATCTCCCCAGCTCTGCCTGAGCGTGTTTTCCAGGTCTGTCGTCAATACCAGAATATTATCCGGCAGGTAATCGAACAGGGTTTCCAGCTTTTCAAAGAACAATGGCAGGTAGTACTCTATTCCGGCAGGAGATATACCCGCACATACATCCTGATACACGGGGCTGTTCCGGTTGCTGGACAATCGTTCATGCCATCGGTCCCGGAATGAGTTGATGGCGGTGTCGGTGAGCGGGAATTCCCTTGCCGGCAACAAATTCACAGAGTCGACCCGGCCGGTGGATAACTGGGTCTCAGGATCAAAAGTACGCAGTGATTCTACTTCATCGTCAAACAGGTCTACGCGATAAGGGTCGTCGGAGCCCATGGGGAAAATGTCCATGATGGCGCCGCGGACAGCAAATTCCCCATGTTCATAGACGTTGTCCACACATCGATATGCCGAGGCTTCGAGCTTCCGGCGCATCTGGCCGATATCCAGTTTCTGGCCAACTTCCAGCTGCAGACCGCTGCCCAGGATAAAGTGGGCAGGGGCCAGTTTCTGCATGATGGTATTAGCCGGGATGATGATGACACCAGTCTGCAGCAGTGCTAATTGATTGAGAATTTCCAGACGCTCGGAAATAATGTCCTGGTGCGGCGAAAAGCTGTCATAGATCAACGTTTCCCAATCCGGGAACGTGCGAATGGTGATGTCTGGTAGAAAAAACTGTAGTTCGTGACGAATCTGACCGGCAGAAACCATATCCCTGGTGATAACAAGGCGTATGCCAGGACCGGTCTCCACCACTGATGCAATCGCCAGAGATATGGCAGAACCCGGAAGATTGTACCAGTGACGACGATCAGCAGGCTGATGCGGTACCCTGGTATTGTCTACGGGTAAAATGCCCATGGAATATGCCTGACGGGAAAAAGAGGATAAGCTTACTACTCCCCTTACGATATTTCTCAAGTACTGATTACTTTTGAGGAAAAAGTAACTCCCCTTTCGATAAATCTCAAGCACCCATCTCTTTTTTTAATGCCATGAACGTATTGTCCAGAGCAGTGCTCCTGTATAATCAGGCAGCAATGGCAGTCAACATCGAATCACATGTACTCTGGCCGGGACAGATGTCCCGATTCAATATCATAAAGCTCTGAAGGAGTTCCAAGTGGCAAAACCAGGACTTGATAGTGTATTTGCGGACTGGAAAGAAAGAGAAGCCCGTGCGGAAGCAATGATACCGATGATTGGTAGTCTGTATCGTCGAAACGTTGTCGTCTATATACATGGTATGCCGCTGTTTAACCAGTCGGTGATTGAGTTGATGAAGGCGCATCGCTGGGTTCGTCAAATAGCAAAGAATGAGATGTCCGAATTCGAAACGTATCCCATTCTTGAAATTCTTTGCCGCCTGGACCTCAGTCCGGTGCATGTGGACATCGGAAAACTCACTTCCAGTTTCATGGCGCTGTATCCTGATATGTCCGCCAGCGATTACCTCCAGAAGATGGAGGAATATGTCATCCGGGAATGTCGGCATTGTATCGGCAGACAGGAAGAAGTTTCACACGAACCGCGTGACGTGGTGGTGTACGGATTTGGTCGTATCGGTCGGTTGGCAACACGGTTGCTCGTGGAGAAAACGGGCGGTGGGCATAACCTGGTACTGAAAGCAGTGGTGTTGCGACGTCCCGGGGATGAAATGCTGGACCTGAACAGGCGGGCGAGCCTGCTGCTTCGGGATTCCATCCATGGTGGATTTAAAGGTACGATTCGGGTCGATGAAGAAAATCGGGTGTTGATCTGCAACGGGAATGTGATTCATTTCATCTATGCCGATGATCCTTCCAGAATCGACTATACCCGCTACGGTATCAATAACGCTCTGGTCATTGACAGTACAGGTGTATGGCGTGATCAGGAAGGCCTGGAACAGCATCTTGCTGCCAACGGGGTATCCAAGGTATTGCTGACAACATCCGGCAAAGGTTCGGTAAAGAACATCGTCTCAGGTATTAACTCCGATCAGATCACCACTGAAGATTCGATAATTGCTGCTGCATCCTGCACCACCAATGCCATCGTTCCCGTGCTGAAATGTATGAATGACCGGTTCGGGATTGTGCGGGGGCATATGGAAACGATACATGCCTATACCGATGATCAGAATCTTCATGATAATACGCACTCCAGAGAACGGCGTGGTCGAAGTGCACCATTGAATATGGTATTGACAGAGACCAACGCCACACAATCAGTTGGCAAACTGTTACCGGAACTGGCAGGTAAACTGACTGGAAACTCAATTCGGGTCCCTGTTCCGAACGTTTCCATGGCGATCCTGAACCTGACGCTTGAAAATGATACCTCGGTGGTGGAGGTAAACGAGTATCTGAGGGATGTTTCCCTTAACAGTGCCATGCAGCGTCAGATCGAATATACCGATTCCAGCGAGGTGGTATCTACTGACTTCATTGGCAGCAGATCAGCCGGCATCATTGATTCCAATGCAACCAAGGTGCAGGGTGAACAGGCTGTACTGTACGTCTGGTACGACAACGAGTTTGGTTATTCCTGTCAGGTTATCCGTGTGGCTCAGAAAATGGCAGGTGTCCTGTATCCCGTGATACCGCCACAACCGACAAGCCAATCGGATTACGCCACCGAATCGCTGTTTAAAGAACTTGACCTGGCTCAATAGGCTTAAACGACCATAATCTCACCAAACGCGGATATCGAGTGAACCTTTGTCAATTGCCTGTCTTGAGTTGAGCCGGAATTTCAGATAAGCAGAGTCAGGTCTTACGGGTAAAGACCCACTCATTACGGGTACTCAGTTCGTCGTTGTATCGATAACCGCTGGTGTCAAAATCTTTCAGGTCGGCAGGCCTGTTGATTCTGTTCCTGATGATAAAGCTGGCCATTGATCCTCGTGCCTTTTTGGCAAAAAAACCGAGGACCTTATAACTGCCCCTGCTGTAGTCCTTGAACACAGGGGTGATTAATTTTGACGGCAGCAGCGAAGTATTGACTGACTTGAAGTATTCATGGGAAGCGAGATTAACCAGCGTTTTGTTACGATGGTTGCATAAATCGTCAACCAGAAGGTGCGTAATGCGATCACCCCAGAAAGCATACAGATCCTTGCCGCGATTATTGGGCAGACGAACACCCATCTCCAGTCGATAGGGTTGTATCAAATCGAGAGGACGGAGCAAACCATAGAGGCCGGATAGAATTCGCAGATTTTTCTGGGCGAAGTTGAAGTCCCGCTGGGTATAAGTCTCTGCCTCCATTCCCAGGTAGACATCACCTTTGAAAGCCAGCACGGCCTGTCTGGCATTGTTTTTATCAAATGGAGGGTTCCAGTCCTGAAATCGTTGAACGTTCAATTCAGCCAACTCCTGACTGATCCCCATCAGTGTCATCAAATCATTGGGTGACTGACGGCGCATGATGCCCATCAGTTGTCCTGAATCGGCAAGCAGTTCAGGACTGCTGGTTTTTTTGGTAACCGGCGGAGTGTCGAAATCCAGTGTCTTTGCGGGGGAAATAACGGTAAGCATCTTTCTGTTCTTAAAAGGCCATCACGTTAATGTTCAAATCAGATAAAGAATACAGGATTTATCAGCCAGGAGGAATAGAAATCCCGATTTGGTCATCGCGGTAAGGTCAAATTTCACAGATATCCTGTTTTGGATAAGGTTGCATGGCCAGAATCCGCAATAATCCTGTAAAATACCCGTAACGTTATTGTAGAAGAGGTCAGTTCATGTCGGTACAGACCGATATTGAAGACAAGTTGGCAGAGGCACTGGCGCCGGATCATCTGGAAGTCATCAATGAAAGCCAGAATCACAATGTGCCTGCAAGAGCCGAATCACACTTCAAGGTTGTTCTGGTGGCATCCGGGTTTGAGGGAGAACGGCTGATTGCCCGTCACCGTCGAGTGAACCGTATTCTTGCCGAAGAATTGAAAGACAGGATACACGCGCTGGCTCTGCATACCTATACCGAAGCCGAATGGCGTACCCGGCATGGGGATGCTCCTATGTCTCCGCCGTGTAGGGGTGGGTCCAACGCCTGATCCCGCTTCAGTCCTTTTCTGCAAGCAATGCCTGGATATGAGGCCAGATGTCATCCAGAATCAGGGACTGGGCTTCCGGTTTTGGATGTATGCCATCCCTCTGGATTAATTCTTCAGGCGTTGCAATACCTTCCAGCAGGAAAGGCAGAATTCGAACTTCACGTTCGACAGCGATCTCTTTAAACAGGTTTTCGAACGCACGGGTATAGCGTTTACCGTAATTGGGGGGTAACACCATACCTACCAGCAGAATTTTTGCCTGACTTTCCTGAACGAGTCGTGTCATTTCAAGTAGATTCTTATGAATGCTACTGATAGGGTAGCCTCGCAGTCCATCGTTGCCGCCGAGTTCAAGTACCACCAGGTCAGGTTGGTGCAGTTCGAGAGCTTTGGGTAATCGCACCAGACCACCACCGGTGGTTTCACCGGAAACACTGGTGTTGACAACCTGATAGTTGAGTTCATTCTGTTCCAGTCGTCGGGAGAGAAGGTTTACCCAGCCCTGTTCTCGCTGCATCCCGTAAGCGGCGCTGATGCTGTCGCCAAAAATGAGAATGGTACCCTCGGCTTGAATGGACGTATTGAAGACGAGTAGTAATGTTATAGAGAGGATAGTGCGTAAAGTGGTAAACATGATTAAGACAGATGACCTCGGGAAAACGGTAAGTACATCGGAAGGACCGCTGACAATATTGAAAGGCATTGACCTGGAAATCAAGCAGTCGGAATCGGTTGCGGTTGTCGGCGAGTCTGGTAGTGGTAAAACCACTCTGCTCAGCCTGTTGGCTGGTCTGGATACGCCCACTTGCGGTCGGATATTGCTGGGCCCCCATGAGATCACCGCGATGGATGAGGAGCAACGGGCCAGGGTCAGGGGTGAACTGGTGGGATTCGTCTTTCAGACATTTCAACTGCTGGCGAGTTTGACCGCATTGGAAAATGTCATGTTACCTGCAGAACTGAAGGGAGACCCTGAAGCTGCCACCAGTGCCAGGGAGCTGTTGGAACGGGTTGGACTATCGCATAGATTACGGCATTATCCCAATCAGTTATCCGGCGGTGAACAGCAGAGAGTGGCCATAGCCAGAGCATTCGCCTCTTCCGCCGAGGTGTTGTTTGCTGACGAACCCACGGGTAATCTTGATACAGCAACGGGTCAACACATCATCAATCTGATTTTTGATCTCAACAGGGAATTCGGTACGACACTTGTTCTGGTGACGCATGATCAGCGTCTGGCGGAACGCTGTGACCGACTGATAAGAATTGCATCGGGAGAACTGATGAATTCCGATACGCAATATGCATCCTGAACTGGCTCTGAAATTGCTGTGGCGTGACTGGCGTGCCGGTGAATTGACTCTGTTGCTGGCCTCCCTGGTCATTGCAGTCACTACTGTGACCACCATCGCATTGTTTGCCGATCGCCTGCAAAAGGCACTGCTACAGGAGTCCGCCACGTTTCTTGCCGCGGACAGGGTGATCTCCTCATCAAGTCCGATTGATTCTTCATGGTTGGACAAAGCCGATGAACTGGGTCTTCAGCGGGCACAGACCTTAAGTTTTCTATCCATGGTTTTCAGTGCGGATCGGGCGCAGTTTTCCTCTGTGAAAGCAGTGGACGATCATTATCCCTTGCGTGGTGAACTGATTGTTTCGGATGCTCCCTTTGTTCGGGGTCATCCGATCGAACATGGGCCAAAGGCTGGAGAAGTCTGGATGGAAAGCCGCCTTTATCCTTCACTGGATGTGCAACCGGGCGATATTCTTGATGTTGGCGTTGCCGGGTTCCCGGCGAGTCAGGTGCTCATCAAGGAACCGGACAGGGGAGGTGGATTCAGTAATATTGGGCCACGGGTGCTGATGAATCTGGCTGATGTAACTTCTACTGAAGTTGTTCAGCCCGGCAGCCGCCTGACCTATCGTTATCTGTTCGCGGGAGAAGAACCGGCGTTGGTGGAATTTGAACGCTGGGTGAAACCGAAGCTGGGGGTTGATGAGCACTGGATAGGTGTGAGGCAGGGTGCGGAAGGTATCGGCAGCGCACTCGATCGTGCTGAACGATTCCTGTTGTTGGGTGGATTGCTTGGCGTTGTACTGGCAGGTGTTGCCATTGCCCTGGCGGCACAGAGATATTCACTGCGGCACTACGACCACGTTGCCATCCTGAAAACGCTGGGTGCAACACCGGCGGGCATCGACAGCATTTTTATCATCATTCTTCTGCTACTGGGACTGGTTGCTACCTTGGTGGGCAGTGTAGTGGGCTTTTTCATTCAAACAGGCATTACGAGCATCATGTATCCCTGGATCCCTGTCGAACTACCGGCTCCCGGGTTACGTGGCGTCTGGCTCGGGTTGATTACAGGATTTATCTGTCTGCTGTCTTTTGCACTGCCACCCCTGCTTGAACTCCGGACAACTGATCCTGTAAGGGTCATTCGCCGGGACCTGAATCCGGGTGTGGTTTCGAGTCGACTGACTTATAGTTTTGCCGTACTGGGAACCATCGGATTGATGTGGTGGTACAGCCAGAATCTTATCCTCACCCTGTTGCTTTTCACCGGGGCATTGGTAGTGGTCGTAATCCTCTCTGGCGTGGCGTACATCATGCTGCATTTCGGCCGGGTTCTGGGTATGCAGGCCGGCAGCAGTTGGCGCCTTGCTGTGGCGGGTATGCAGCGTCGGGCCCGGGGCAATACATTACAGATAATGGTGTTTGGATTCGCCATCATGCTCCTGTTGATTCTGTATCTTGTACGTACCGCTTTGATTGCGGATTGGCAGGGGCAGATTCCGGAAGGCACACCGAATCATTTCGCCATTAATATCGCACCGGAAGAGGTTGCGTCTGTGAGCCGGTTGTTTAAAGACAATAATGTGCGGGCCCAGCCGCTGTATCCCATGATTCAGGGTAGAATCACCACTATCAACGGGGAGTCCGTGCGTGAACGTAACCGTCGTTTATGGCGGGAGAGGAGGTCCCGTGAAGAAGCCGAAAAATCCGCTGGTGGCCAGGCTGGTAAAGCAGATATCGGAAGTGTTTCTGGTGAAAGTGGTGTGGCAGGTTCAGGTGTTGTAGCTGATAAAAGTGATGACAGTGGTGAAGTTGGTGAAGGTTTTGAAGCAAGAGAAGGTGGTGAAGATGCTGATGGCGGTGGAAGAGGCGATGGTCCCGGCGCCGGTTCCAACCGGAATCTGACCTGGTCACATAGCTTGCCGGATGACAATCGGATTGAGGCAGGCAAGTGGTGGTCTGAGGATTATGCTGGTCCTGTGCTGGTTTCACTGGAGCAGTCAATAGCATCCAGATCGGATATCAATGTCGGTGACGAACTGAACTTTACCATCCATGGAAGTGAGATTTCAGCGACGGTAGGCAGTATCCGGTCTGTGGCCTGGGATAATATGCAACCAAATTTCTATATCATTTTTTCTCCCGGTGGATTGGAGGATTTCCCTTCGACCTGGATGACCAGTTTCTTTTTGGCGCCGGATGAAAAATTGTTTCTGAATACCCTGCTCAATCAGCATCCGACCATGACAGTTATCGAAATCGATGCCGTTCTGGAGCAGATTCAAAACATAATTTCACAGGTGACGCTGGCTATTGAACTGATACTGATTTTGATTTTGGTGTCCGGGGTGATGGTTCTGCTGGCCAGTATCCAGGCAAGCATGGATGAACGTTTTCAGCAGCATGCAATTCTCAGGGCACTGGGCGCCGGACGCCGGCTGGTTCTGGGCAGTCTTGTCATTGAATTCTGTTTTCTGGGTTGTTTTGCCGGTTTGCTGGCGACCCTGGGATCGGAAATTACAGTTTATGCGCTCGAAACGGAAATATTCGAGCTGGATTATTCTATAACGCCGGAACTTTGGCTGATTGGGCCGGTGACGGGGACTGTGCTGATTGGTGTCGTGGGTATTCTGGCTACTTTGAAGGTGATTAACACACCGCCCTCTACAGTATTGCGCGAGTTGTAGTGCGGTACAGAACTTACAGTTCAGAATCACTTTTTGCAATTTGGTAGATTGTTTTGTTAACGAAGCTGTTCGCAGATAGCTTTGGGGCATTCATTTGCTCCAGCGTCTGCGCGTCCCTCCGGGATTCCCGAGCTTCCCCCGCATGCCTGTAGTCATGCTCCTCCAGCTCGGCGCTCCGACATTAGGCTTACGCAAACGAACGCCCCAAAACCATCTGCTGAGTGTCGGATATTGTGCTTATTTGTTGGCTTGTTTTTTAACGAGGCTGTTCGCAGATGGCTTTGGGGCATTCATTTGCTTCAGCGTCTGCGCGTCCCTCCGGGATTCCCGAGCTTCCCCCGCATGCCTGTAGTCATGCTCCTCCAGCTCGGCGCTCCGACATTAGGCTTACGCAAATGAACACCCCAAAGCCATCTGCTGTGTGTCGGATGCCGTACTTATTTTTAGTATCGTACAGACTGGCTTACCTGGATTTTTTTCGTCATGTTTGATGAGAGCAGACGGGTAGTAGACAGTTAAGGTAATTCAGTTAACTATATTGTAAAGTTTGGCGTAAAATCAGATCATTATTCACTCTGAATTTTTAAACGAATGGTCTTGAGAAGCTATCTCCTGTTGTCGATTATCTGCACCATCCTGACTGGATGTGGTGGCGGCGGCGGTGGTGGAGGCACACCGGTCGTTGTTCCCCCCCCGCCCCCCCCGCCACCCCCTCTGGATTTCAGATTTGAAGAGGCGGGTTCAGAGGTTGGATTCCCACAGTCGGCAACATACGAATCGTCCACTGACGCAGAGCACATGGGAGGGGGTGTGTCCGCAGTAGACTTTGATGCCGATGATGATATCGACATCTACGTTATGGGAGGCAGTAATTCCGAGCCTAATCTCCTGTTCGAGAATCAGGGAGATGGTACCTTCCAGGAAATTGCGGAAGCTGCGGGACTTGATCTTGTACACAGGGGGAGTGGTCCCACCTTCGCAGACATGGATGGTGACGGCGATCTGGATCTCTTCGCAGGTGGCTTGAATCACAATCCCTGGTACCTGATGCGCAATGATGAAGGAACATTCACCGATGTCACGGCAGACTCCGGTATTGTATTGAATACGCCCAACACAGTTTCGGCCACTTTCAGCGATTACGATCTCGATGGTGACCTTGATTTGTTTCTGAGTCACTGGGGCAGCCCTGATCAGCAGGATACCGAGACGCTATGGCGCAACCGGGGTGATGGTACCTTTGAGAGTTTCAGTATCCAGTCTGGTATTGCCGGTTCACTTCTGGGTCCCGCAGACGGATTACCCGATGGGATCCAGCTGGATTACACCTTAACCCCGAATCTGAGTGATATCGACAACGATGGTGACCCGGACCTGCTGATAACGGGAGACTTCGGCACGACCCGTATCTATATCAATAACGATGACGGCACTTTTACCCATTCCACGGTACCTGATGCCATCACAGATGAAAATGCCAGGGGGGGTTCAACAGGAGATTATGACAATGATGGAGATATGGACTGGTTCGTGACCTCTATTCATTCGAGTGGATCATCAGACGGTGGTGAGACAAGGACGGGAAACCGGTTATACCGTAATGATGGCAACGGTGTGTTCGAAGATGTGGCCATGGAAGCCGGGGTCGAAGATGGTCAATGGGGATGGGGCAGTTGTGTTGCCGATTTTGATAATGACGGTCACCTTGACATATTCCACGTAAATGGCTGGTCTGAGAACAACTACGAGGATGATCCGGATGTGTTTTTTCATGCTGACGGGGATGGCACTTTCACTGAAAAAGCCGGTACTCTTGGTTTGGACAACAGGGACCAGGGTCGAAGCGCAGTCTGTTTTGATGCCGACCGGGATGGCGACCTCGACATCCTGCTGACCAACAACAGCGAAAACCGGTTGCGCTACTTCCGTAATATTCTGGAAAACGGGAATCACTATCTGGGTATCAGGCTTGAAAGCGATGCAACCAACTCCCATGGAGTAGGCGCCCGGATTGAGGTGACAACAACCGCCGGGACCCAGGTGCGAGAGGTCCTGGCCGGTAGTAACTTTACTGCACAGAATCCAACCGAAGTTCATTTTGGGATTGGTGAGGCAACCAGTGCCGATGTGACCGTACACTGGCCGGATGGCAGTGAATCCGGCATGGAGGTAATGGAAGTAGATCAAGTGTTGACAATCACCCAGACGACCACCGATGTACGCCTGTTTGTGAGATCAGGATTTGGCTCTGGTCTGTATGATAAGGGTGATGTGATTACCATTGAGGCAAGGCCTCCAAGCCGTGCATTGGTAAATTACGTCTTCTCACACTGGTCCAGCAGGGGGGGTGGTCGTATTGCCGACCCATATTCAGTCGTGACGACATTCACCATGCCTGGTGGCAGGGCAGATGTCGAAGCTCATTATCTGCCCGGTGTGGCTCCTTTTTCCGGTTTCAGTGTGGCTCGAAGCTGGAGCGAGGTTCTGTTGGAGTCCATACGTAACGACTTTGCCCGGCCTACGGTACATGCGAGAAACCTGTTCCATATCTCAGCGGCCATGTATGACGCATGGACTGCCTACGGCGAGGTGGCGGAACCCTGGTTGTTGGGTCGGACCCGTGCGGAATCTGCCTGTGATTTCGATGAAATACCCGTCAATGACGACATCAGCAAGTTACGTGAAGAGTCACTCAGCTTTGCCGCATATCGTATCATCCTGCACCGGTTTGAAAATTCACCAGGTACTAGAAGAATCAACCTGGATGCCGATACCCTGATGGATGCGTTGGGTTATGACATTGAAAACGTCTCGACTGACTATACTGATGGTTCGGCGGCAGCACTCGGTAATCATATTGCTGACTGCTATATCCGTTTCGGATTAATTGACGGCGCCAATGAAGAGAATGACTATGAAAACCTCTCCTATGAACCCGTCAACATGCCCCTGCAACCGGAAGAACCCGGTAACCCCGACATCGAGTTTCTGAACCGCTGGCAGCCATTGAAACTGGTGGAGTTTATCGATCAGGCGGGTAATCCAAGTAGTGATGAACCCGAATTTCTCGGTCCCGAGTGGGGCTCGGTCATACCGTTTTCATTATCCGGGGAAGATCTCACAATATACGAACGCGATGATTTTGAATATTGGGTCTACCATGATCCGGGCATGCCGCCGATGATCGACGGCACGCTGGGGGATAACTTCAAGTGGGGATTTTCTCTGGTATCCATCTGGTCTTCCCACCTCGACCCTGACGATGGCGTGATGATCGATATTTCGCCGGCGAGTCTGGGTAATATCGATGTCGGGTCCTACCCTCTGGAATTTGAGGAATATCCAACTTTCTTTGATACGCTTGAAGGTGGTGATCCCAGTCAGGGATATGAGTTTAACCCCGTAACCGGAGAACCTTATACACCTCAGTTCGTGTTGCGTGGTGACTATACCCGGGTACTGGCGGAATTCTGGGCGGATGGTCCGGATTCAGAAACACCCCCTGGTCACTGGTTCGTGATCCTGAACGAGGTCAATGATCATGAATTGCTGCAGCGTCGCTTTGCGGGAGAAGGGCCGGAACTCGATCTCCTGGAATGGGACATCAAAGCCTATTTCTTACTGGGCGGCGCCATGCACGATGTTGCCATCGCTGCCTGGGGTATCAAGGGATGGTATGACTATATTCGACCGATATCGGCGCTTCGGGCCATGGCTGACCGCGGTCAGAGCTCAGACCCGAACATGCCGTCATATCATATGGACGGCATACCGCTGCAAGAGGGCTTTATCGAACTCGTGGCAGAAGGTGACCCCCTCGCCGGAGAAGAAGATGAGCATGTCGGCAAAATCAAATTCCTGAGTTGGAAAGGGCCGGACTTTATAAACAATCCAAGAGTTGATGTTGCGGGTGTTGACTGGATTCTTGCGGAGAACTGGTGGCCCTACCAGAGGCCGAGTTTTGTCACCCCGCCCTTTGCCGGTTATGTATCCGGACACTCAACCTATTCCAGGGCTGCGGCTGAAGTATTAACGGCAATGACCGGGGATGAGTATTTCCCGGGAGGCAAGAGTGGTTTTGAGATTCAAGCCAATGAATTCCTGGTGTTTGAGGATGGCCCCACGATGGATATGACCCTGGATTGGGCCACATACCGGGATGCTTCCGACCAGTGCAGCCTGTCGCGCATCTGGGGTGGAATTCATCCACCTCAGGATGATATCCCCGGGCGACTGATAGGCATCCAGATAGGAAAAGATGCTTTTGAACATGCCAGGGGATATTTCGAGGGTACAATCGACCAGGAATAAGCCCACACGAAACACCCACAATACCGTGAGTTGCATCGTCTTCTGTACTTCTTGCCGGGTATCCCCTTACCTTGCAACAGATCGTAAATCCGGGAATAGAACGGCATTAGAACTCAAGAGTCAGAAAAGTTCGGGCGGGCATTCAAACTATGCTAAATAACTCTATTGATTAATTTTACTCAGCAGAGTAATTTAGGCCCCATGATGACCTTTGAAAGAAAACAAGTTGCGACCTTGGTTGACCGGCTCAACGAAGAGCCAAGGTACCTTATTCTGGTTTCCGGGCCACGGCAGTCCGGGAAGACCACGCTCGTCAGGCAGGCGTTGTCTCGAATCGATTATCCAAATCAATACATTGCTGTGGATCAAGTTGAGTATAAACCGCCCGAATTGGACCTGTCTTTACCGGGCCTTGACGCTTCTGAAGTTGCAGTCAATCCAGGCTACAGTATTCGTGATGCTCGCTGGTTGGCTAAAGTCTGGGAGCAAGCTCGCACAAGTGCCCTGGATTCCCAGTCAAAGTTCGCGCTCGTTTTGGACGAGATACAGACGATTCCCGATTGGTCTGCTATCGTCAAGGGGTTGTGGGACGCGGATCGTCTCAACAATTTGCCGATGCATGTTGTCTTACTCGGTTCCGCGCCGTTGGGGATGCAACAAGGCCTGACCGAAAGTCTTCTAGGCCGCTTTGAGTCTATCCACACCTCCCACTGGTCCTTCGAGGAAATGAAGACCGCTTTCGAATTCGATCTGGATGAGTACCTCTATTTCGGTGGTAGTCCGGGCACAGTGGACCTCGTTGCGGAGCCGCAACGATGGCGGAACTATGTACTCGGCAGCATCCTGGAACCCAATATCGAACGTGACATTCTTGCGATGGTACGTGTGGACAAGCCAGCTCTTCTGAAGCGCTTGATCGAATTGGGTGCGGAGTTTTCTGGTCAGGAACTTTCTTACACCAAGATGCTTGGCCAGCTTGATGACGCGGGAAACACCACCACCCTTGCAAGATACCTTGACCTTCTTGAGAAGAGCAGTCTTCTCGCTGGCATCCGAAAGTATGAGGGTGTGACTCGACGGCTACGTGCCTCCAGTCCAAAGCTCAATATTCTCAATACGGGACTGATGACCGCACTATCTTCTTATGGCTTTCAGGAGGCGCGAGCCGACCGCACCTTCTGGGGCAGGCTCGTAGAGACGGCCGTGGGGGCACATCTGGTAAACACGAGTACCCGTCTGACGCGGCTGCACTATTGGCGCGATGGCACCAATGAAGTGGATTTTGTTCTGGCAAGCGGGTCGCGCCGTCTACTTGTCGAAGTAAAGAGTGGATCAAGCCAGCATAGTCTGCGGGGCATCAAGGCATTCGAAGATAAGTATGGCGATACACCGCACATTCTCGTGGGTAGTGATGGTATGGCGCTCGAACGGTTCCTTTCTTCTTCCGCACAGAAATGGTTGGACTCGGCATGACCTTTCGAGCAACTCGGACTGTCACCGAATTGGAACGTAATTCCGCAAAAGAGCCCGAGTCGAAGTCCTTACAAGACTATGACGACAAGGAGGCCTATGTATTGTTGGGTGCTCCCGGCATCGGGAAAACCACAGAATTTAAGAGGGAAAGCGATCAACATCAAGATGCCTGCTATGAAACGGCAAGAGATTTCATTGCGCTATCAGTTAAAGACGAATGGAAGAGCAAGACGCTTTTCATTGATGGACTTGATGAAATGCGTACGGATGCTTCGGAAGACCATCGGCAGCCGCTTGATCAGATCCGTTCAAGGCTTGACGAACTGGGAACTCCCCGCTTCAGGATTTCGTGTCGTAATGTCAAATGGCTCGGTTCGAGCGACCAGACAGCACTGAATCGAATCTTGAAGACTCAGAAACTCATCCTCTTGCGACTGAATCCACTCACGGAAGAAGACATTCTGTTTATCGCTAAAGAATATGACGCAGAAGATTTAGTACAAGCAGTCCGAGATAGAGGACTTTCATCGCTACTGGAAAATCCGCTCACGCTGGACTTGTTACTCAAGGCAGGGAGAAAGGAAGATTTGCCAGATTCGCTTTCTCAGACTCTTGAACAGGGCTGCATCCAGCTCTCTCAAGAGTACAATCCAGAACATCGGGTAGCGAGTGCGCACCGTGCAGCCACAGACGATCTTCTAATTGCAGCAGGCCATTTGTGTGCGATCATCCTGATTGCTGGTCTCGACGGGCTCTCTCTGGCATCGGCGATGCCGACAAAAGATTCACCAGCACTGATTGATATTTCAGGTGTCAATCAGGAAGTGCTTCAAACAGTTCTTGGCACGAGGTTGTTTGAGGTTTGGGAAGGTGTGGCAAGACCTTACCATCGTCAAATCGCTGAATACCTGGCAGCAAAGTATCTGACAAAATGTGTGAGCGAGGGGTTGTCTCCAGGACGTATCCTGGCCATTTTGACCGACGACCATGCGCGAACAGCTGCACCGCTCCGCGGTTTAGCCGCATGGCTTGCCGCCCTGTGCCCCAAGCTTCGTCTTCCACTTATTCAACGAGACCCAGTGGGGGTCGTTAGTTATGGTGACGTGATGGGCTTCTCTATCGACGAGAAGCACAGGCTGCTCTCAGAGCTTGAGAAATCTGCGCAGAAGAATCCTGGGACGCTTGCTGGCTTGGGAGAGGGAGACGATATGCGTTGGGGATTTCTTGCTACCAGTGGCATGGAGGAGTTCTTCAGTGAGTATCTGCTTGATCCTCTGAGAATCAAGAAAAGTGAGTGGTTGAGTTACGCACTTCTTGACGCACTACGTCATGCCCAGACTGATTTTGGAATGGGGTCAGAATTGCTCGATACTGTTCGCAGCAACGGCTACTCCCTGGAATATAAGATAAGGGTCATCCAGGCGTTTTGCACGCGCTTTCGATCAAAGGAAGCCGACATCAGACTCAAGCTCCTATTGGAAGATGTGATCGACAATCAAAGGCTGCCTGACCGTGGCAACCTTGTCGAGGTATTGTTGCAGAAGCTTTATCCGCGTGTGCTCTCGGCTGCTGAGCTTCCCAGGTACCTTGTATTGGCGCCAGACACTGAAAACGGAATTCAGTACGACTATTTCTGGTGGATTCACGTTCGAAACGAATCTACACCTCCTCAGCTTGCCGAACTGCTCAACAGCCTGGTGACACTGCGAAGGGAGAATGGTAGCGCAGGACAGTTTACAGACACTCATTCTGATTCTTTCTCCAGTATTTTCTGCGGTCTGCTCGTTGAGTTGCTGGAAAAAGAGGTCAGTCTTGATGCAGACGATTTGTATGATTGTCTGATTGTTGCTACGGACGATGGCGGGCTCCCTCACGGAGTCGAGAATGTTCTTGTCCCATGGCTGAAACAGCATGGAACTGCATATAAAGCGATAGTCCGCAAAGCTGTGGATGCGAGCGATGACCCGGAGCATGATTTCTATTGGCTTTTCCCAGAGGATTTGATTCTGGAAGACTATACCCCTTGGTGCCTTGGAATGGCTTGCCAGGTGTCCGACGAAGGATCAATAGACTTCTACCTGCGACAAGCCTGCCACCATAGTCCAAACAAAACGTCAGGGTCTGACAAGTTGTCGAAGCTTGTGCAAGAGACTTTGTCAGGTCATCCAGTGGTACTGGATAAATATTTTCGCATTTCGACAGAATGCGCAGAAACAGAGGCATCAAAAGATATTGCGGCGTCGGACAGAAATCGCCGGCGTGTACAGAAAGATAAAGCGAAGTACAAACAGCGCGTGGACTACATCAAAACCTATGAGAATACGTTATCAGGAAATCAAGCCCCACCACAGCTACTGAACCATCTCGCAAACGTCTACTTTTCTGAAGTCCCAGGCATCCAAGGGAAAACGCCACTGGAACGGCTTGGCAATTACCTCTGCGATAACAATGAGTTAGCTGATACCGTCCTGGGAGCATTGCGAAATACACCCATGCGTCCCGATCTTCCAATGGAAGAAGAAATTCTGGAACTCGTCGGTACCGATCAAGGATATTTGATCAGCCATCCATATCTTGCAGGGTTACAAGAGAACTTGCAGGGTGAAGGATCGCTACCGGACTGGTTTAACAAAAAGGAAAAGCGGCGAGCCCTTGCGTTTCAACTGAGCGTTCTTCCGCTGAGGGGTCAGGAAAGTCGCCCGTCCTGGTATCGCAATCTTCTCGAAAATGAACCGCATTTGGTAGCTGACATGTTTGAAAAAGTCGGGAGGCGCTTCTTTCGATCGCGTCTATTCGATTTTCCTCAGCTTTTCGAACTTTCGGATGCGGACCACGAACAAGTCGCACGGATGGTGATCATTCCGCTCTTGCGCACGTTCCCAATGCGGCCGCGAAAGGAAAAACTTCATGTGCTTGGGTTCCTGTTGTCGGTCGCGATGCAATTAATGGATGAAAGGGATATCTGCAAACTTGTCGAGTCCAAGCTGGCTAATAAGAGCATGATGCAGGGTCAGAAAGTGTATTGGCTCTGTGCTGGAATGACAATTGACACAAAGACATTTGCGGAGAGATTGAAGTGTCTCTTTGAAGGGAGCCGGGGTGAGCGTCTCATAATGCATATCACCGGGTTTTTCTCCAGTTTCATGACACCTGGCCAAAGTTACTCCATTGAATCACTGCCGGTCCCGGCTGCCAAACTACTCATTGAAATCCTGGGGAGAATCTATACAACTCCAGGAACGGATGACGCGGTCAACGAATCCGGATACAAAGTGAATGCGTCCGTGATGGCTAACAATCTGATCAACGCTCTTGCCGCCAACCCCGAGTCGGAAGCGTTTCAAGCCTTGGATTCGCTTGCCATGCACGGTAGTCTTGGCCACTTGAGAGCGCGTTTGAAGCATGAAGTTGAGCGCCACCGAATAAGGTTTCCCACCTCGACTTTTGTGCATCCTGGCCTTGTGGAGGTAATCCGGTTTCTCGAAAATCAACAGCCTGCAAATGCGGCCGATCTCATGGCGGTCACTGCAGACCTGATCGACCAACTCGCGGACCGGATTCGTAACGCAGACACCTCAGACTGGCGCCAATATTGGCAAGACAATACCGAAAGGTCTGGCAAATCGGATTGGCAGCCCTTGAAAGAGAACTCATGTTGGGACCAGTTTCTTTCAGATCTACGACTCATGCTTCCCCCGGAGATCAGAGCGGATAAAGAGGCGCAATACGTTAACGACATGCGATCTGATATTCGCGTGACCTTCCAGGATTTAGAAATTCCAATTGAAGCCAAAAGAAGCAAAGCAACGGATTTGTACACTGCGATTGATGATCAGCTCATTCCCAAGTACACCTGCAGTCCGCGTGCACAGGGTCGCGGTATCTACCTGGTCTTTTGGTTTGGCAAGAAATACTGTAAGGTTCCGCCCGAGGGTCCCAAACCCAAGAGCCCTGAGGAACTTCAAGCTCAACTTGAATCGAGCTTGACTCAGGACAAAGCAAGCAAGATTCTCGTTCGCGTTATTGATGTCTCTTGGCAATAGCTTTGTTTGTCCCGCGGCTCAGTACTCCAGCAGTGACAGCATATCGTCTACCGACATTCTGGCGCTGACTTCGGCGCCTTCCAGCAGACTGTCAGCCAGGTCCCGCTTGTGCGCGTGCAGGTCCACGATCTTCTCTTCAATGGTATGGGTAGCAACCAGCCGATAGACAGTGACCGGTCGCTGTTGACCAATGCGGTGAGCCCGGTCACTCGCCTGATCCTCCACTGCCGGGTTCCACCATGGGTCCATGTGTATCACATAATCCGCAGCAGTGAGGTTCAGACCGACACCACCTGCTTTCAGGCTGATCAGAAACAACTCCGCCGCACCTGCCTGGAATGCATCTATTTCCACTTTCCGTTGCTTTGCGGGAGTGGACCCGTCGAGATAACAGTAACGCATTCCTTGTCTGTCAAGATAGTCTCGAAGCAGTGACAGGTGACCGACAAACTGGCTGAAGACGAGCGCCCTGTGTTGATTACTCAGCAGTTCTTCCACGATGGTGGCAAATGCCTCAAGCTTGGCGGATGGGAGATTCGCGTCTTTCAACACCAGATTGGGATTACACACTGCCCGTCGTAACCGGGTAATACTGGCTAATGCCTGGATGCGCTGCTGGCCTGCTTTTAAATCACTGTTACTGAGTTGTTCAACGGCCTCGATTCGCAACGCCTCATAGAGCGCTGTTTCCTGATCGCTGAGTTCAACGTGAATCGTAATCTCTGTCAGCGGAGGCAATTCCGTTAACACATCCCGCTTTAGCCGCCGCAGAATAAATGGGCTGATGAGTTGTTTCAGCACGGTGGATACATGCCGGTTCTTCTGATTTTCTATGGGGTAGGCAAATTTATTGTTGAATGTTTCTCGCGTACCCAACAAGCCGGGATTGATAAAATTGAAGAGATTCCACAATTCGCCAAGATGATTCTCAATGGGTGTACCTGTGGCAATCATCCTGAAATCAGCAGACAGGCTCATGACAGCCCTGGACCGTTTGGTCGCCGCATTCTTGAAGGCCTGAGCTTCGTCAGCAACAATGGTATGCCAGTGTATCTCCTGCAGTGCTTCAGATTCGGTCTGCAGCAGGCCGTAACTGCAGACCAGTACATCATTGGCAGTCAGTGCATCCAGGGTGCTGTTTCTGTCACCATCACCAAAGCGGATAGGGTTCAGGGTGGGTGTAAACCGGTGTGATTCCTCAATCCAGTTGGCGCAAACAGAGGTTGGACACAACACCAGTGCCGGTCCTCCTCCTGCCCGTTTCACCAGCAGAGCGAGAGCCTGCAATGTTTTACCGAGACCCATATCGTCCGCCAGACAAGCGCCGGCGCCCCACTCGGCCAATCGGCACAGCCATTTGTAGCCCTGGGTCTGGTAGTCCCGGAGATCGGCATCCACCGTTGCCGGGAGTTGAGGGTCGATATCCCTTGCTGCCTGAAGTCGCTGTACCTGCTGCTGCCAACCAGAGTCTGCCTTGACTGCCATGCCGTCAATGCTGTCCTCAATGTTCTGTGCATGGAGCGCATGAATGCGGCCGTCATGTTCAATGTTCTTCAACACCTCCAGACGCCTTCGCAAGGTCTCTGTGAGGGTCAGAAACTGGCCATCCGCCAATTGCACAAAACGGCTGTTATCCGCATCCATAAGCTCCAGCAGGGATCGCATGGAATACAACTGGTTCGCATCCACCTGCAACTCACCATCAATTTCAAACCAGTCCTTACGCTCTCGTAAGGAGACTGACATCTGTGACACATTAACCGGTTGGCTGAGTGTCAATTCCTTACCTTCAGGCCACTGCAGTACAAGATCTTCTGCAAAAGATTTCAGTGTCAACAGGCCTTCCAGAGCGTCTTCCATTTCGTCCCAGCACCACTCACCCGGCGATCTTTCGTAGAGTGCAGGACAGGCCGCGAGCACCGATTCGAGCAGAACGCCTTCAGCATCCAGATCGCGACTTGTGGTCAGTGCCCTGCCACCGATTTCAGCAAACAGTTGTTTGCCACCGTGTCCAGGTTGCAACAGTGGTCCTTCGCCAAAGGGTTGTACGAAAAAACTGAGGAGCAGACCTGTTTTCAGGGGTAACAGGTGGACATACAATCGAGGGTCCGCTGCCACTGAAATTGCGGTGGTTTCAGTAATGCCCTCCATGTTCGAGTGTACGGTGAGCAAAGGTGCAATTGACGAAACACTTTCAAGTACCCTGTCTCTGGCGGATTGCGGAACCTGTAGTCCTTCATGGGTCAGAATGCGAGCGACATGCAACAGGTTTTCGGGATACAGATAAATTTTCAGTTTCTCCGGCGTTTCACTGACTATCAGGTAGTTCATTCCATCTGGAAAAGGCGCCATGGTTAATTTGATGGAATTACCCTGTTCAGTAACGATCAACTCCGGTTGGCCCAGGGTGACTTCGGCAGGCAGGTTGCGTGAACTGTACAGGTGGGGATGGCCTGCCGCGGCAATTAAAGCATCAACACCTGCAAGGTAGTTTTTGAATCTCATGGTGTAATAGTCTTTCTCTATACAGATCATCTGGCAGATTTTCAGGTCCGCCTCGGATAGAGTCAGTGACGCTTGGTCTTCCACCAGCCGTTTCAGGGATATCTTGCGGCCGGAGGTCCATGTGCCGTTTTGCCGGCGTTTCTGTTCCTTTGGTTGCAGGGTGTAGTCATCACGGTCTTGAATAAACCAGACCAGTCGGGTTTCTTCCTCTATCCGGCTCTCACCCATGGCTTCCGGTAAGCCAATGCCGACCAGAGCATTCAGCGAGCGTTCCCAGTCTTCCATGCGGGGGATAAGTTCCGTCAGGGGTGGACCCCAGGAGCCTTCAGCGGGTT
>JAPOOX010000285.1 GCA_026713185.1 Gammaproteobacteria bacterium | reverse complement strand
CGTCAGACGATTTCTGGAAGCAGAGATAGAACCGGACTACGACGCCTGGGAGCGTGCGGAAATCTGGCCGCGGGAAGTCTGGCAGAAGCTTGGTGAGAACGGTTTTCTTTGTGTTGACATGCCGGAAGAATACGGGGGGATCGGGGCGACCTTTGAGTTCAGTTGTATCGTGGCGCAGGAACTTTCGCGTGCAGGTTATGGCGCCCTGGCCTCTGGAGTTTCCGTGCACTCTGACATTGTTGCACCGTATATCCTGAATCTTGGAACAGAAGAACAACGGCAACGTTTCCTGCCGAAGATGGCTTCGGGTGAGTGCGTGGGCGCCATTGGAATGACGGAACCTGTCGCGGGGTCGGATTTGCAGGGTATTCGTACGAAGGCATTGCGCGATGGTGATGAATACGTCATCAATGGCCAGAAGACCTTTATCACTAACGGACAGCATTGTGATGTCATAGTCCTTGCGACAAAGACAGATCCCAGTGAAGGCGCACGCGGTATGACCCTGTTCACGGTCGATTGTCATCTTCCCGGCTTTGCACGGGGTCGCAACCTGGAGAAAATGGGCCTGCACTCAGGTGATACATCCGAGCTGTTCTTTGAGGACATGCGGGTCTCTGCCGCGGATATACTCGGTGGTGAGGGTCAGGGTTTTGCCAATCTGATGAACGAATTGCCGCGTGAAAGGCTCATTCTCGGCGTCGGCTGTGTTGCGGCGGCGGACGGCATTTTTGACACTACGGTGGCGTATGTGACAGAACGCAAAGCCTTTGGCGGCGTGTTGTCGAATTTTCAGAATACCCGTTACAAGCTGGCGGACATGAAGACCGAGATCGAGTTGAATCGCGCTCTTGCCGAGAAGTATATCGAGCGTTTTCAGAACGGGGAACTTACCGCTGCCGAAGCATCTTTGTGCAAGCTGGCAGCGAGCGAAATGCAGGGACGAATTGCCGACCAGTGCCTGCAGTTATTCGGCGGCTACGGGTATATGCGCGAATACAAGATATCCCGTTTTTACCTGGATGCGAGAATACAACGAATCTATGGCGGCACCTCCGAGATCATGAAGGAGTTGATCGCGCGAAGTGTGGTAGATCGTTAGACTGCGACAGGAATCCAGCAAGGTCACTCAGCCAGACGGTCACCCGCCAGCAGTGTTTCTTTCAAAACCTCACTGTCGACGCCAGAGACAATTTCCGCTTCACCTATAGCATTCAACAGTATGAAGCGAATACCCCGGTCCGTCGCCTTCTTGTCTACTGCCATACTGGTCAGAAAAGCGTCAACACCCAGTTCTGGTGGCGGGGCAACCGGCAGATGTGCTGCTCTGACAAGCCTCTTGATACGCCGGGCGGCATCAATGCTGATTCGTCCAAGGCGATGGGAGAGATCCGCTGCCATCACCAGACCCGCACCAACAGCCTCCCCATGCAACCAGTTACCATAGCCCAGAGATTGTTCTATAGCGTGTCCAAATGTGTGCCCAAGGTTAAGCAGAGCTCTGGGGCCTTTTTCCTTTTCGTCACTTGCGACAATGGCTGCCTTGATCTCGCAACTGCGCCGGATGCCCTTTGCCATCACCTCGGGTTTCAACGCAAGTAATGAGGACATCTCCTTTTCAATCCATGCGAAATAATCCTTATCGGCCAGTGCGCCATGCTTGATCACCTCCGCCAGACCGGCAGAGAGCTCTCTTGGGGGTAAGGTTTTCAGCAAATCCGTATCGATGAAAACCGCTTTCGGCTGGTGGAAGACGCCTATCATGTTTTTACCAAGCGGATGGTTGACAGCGGTTTTACCTCCCACAGAAGAATCCACCTGAGCCAGTAGAGTTGTTGGAACCTGGATAAAATCAACTCCTCGCTGATAGGTCGCCGCCACGAAGCCAGTGATGTCACCAACGACACCACCACCCAGGGCAACCAGTGTTGTGGCTCTGTTGTGTCGGCCAAGGAGAAGGTTTTCAACGATTTTCCCACAACTTTCCAGGGTCTTGAGTGCTTCTCCATCAGGCAGAATGTGATAATCGACCTGCCTGCCGGCAAATACCGATTTCATACGATCCAGATACAGGGGAGCGATGATGTCATTGGTCACAATGAACACACTGTTGCCGGTAACGTATTGTTGTACCAGTTCCTTATGATCAAGCAATCCGGATCCAATGTAGATGAAACTGGATTTCTCTCCGAGATCAAGTTTTAACTTTTCCATAGATTAACCGGCTCTTTATGGTAACCCCGCTGAAGGCTCTCTGTGGTAACCCGCTGAAGGCTTTTTATGGTAACCCGCTGAGGGCTCTTGTCCCATAGCGGCTTTGACGGGATACTGGTCAGTATGATCTCAGATAACCCCGCTCGGACATTGCGTCAATAATATCCGATACTACCTTCCTGCTGCCCAGGCCATCAACAAATATCCTGATATTGGAGACAGACCTATACAGAGGGTCGCGCAGTGTCTTCATTTCTTCCAATACAGTACCGGTATCAACACCCTGTAACAGTGGGCGTTTGCGGTCATTCCTGATCCTCTCCATCTGGACTTCCAGTGACATATCCAGAAAAACAACAACTCCCCGGTCCCTGAGGTGTTGACGGTTCACTTCACAGAGTATGACGCCTCCTCCCGTAGCCAGCAGAATGCCTTCTTTCCGGGTCAACTCTTCGATCATTTTACACTCCCGCACCCGAAACCCGGCCTCACCCTCTTTGTCAAAAATCCAGGAAATATCAGCGCCGGCACGAGACTCAATTTCCTGATCTGAATCTACAAAGGTGAGGCTCAATTCCTGTGCCAGTAACTTGCCAATCATCGTCTTTCCCACGCCCATGGGTCCTACGAGAAAAACGTTCTTATGGACACTTTTGTCGATGTGCATGGAAGGCGCCATGTAAGGTTCCTGACTATACGATTCCGTGGACCAGTTACCACTGTCAGCTCGAACTGCCGTCCCGAATTAATCTCGGGGTAATAAAGATCAGAAGTTCCTGTTTGTCATCTGATTTGGTTTCCCGTCGGAAGAATCGCCCCAGATAAGGCAGATCTCCAAGAACCGGCGTTTTGGTGACAGACGAGGTCGTCTGTGTTGTATAGACCCCGCCCAGTACGATAGTTTCACCGTTATCAACCAAAACCTGAGTCTGTATGCTGTTGGTATTGATACTGGGTACACCATTAAACACCGCACCGACCGTATCCTGGCTGACCGTCAGGTCCATGATGATCTTGTCATCAGGTGTAATCTGTGGTCTGACATCGAGACCAAGTACCGCCTTTGCAAAAGATACAGCAGTGGCGCCACTGGATGAAGCCTCCTGATAGGGAATCTGTACACCCGAAGAAATCGAAGCCTGCTGTTTATCCGCTGTGATGACTTTTGGGTGGGCGATGACTTCCGCAGACCCTTGTGTCTCCATCGCAGACAGTTCCAGTTCCAGCAGATAGTCCCTGTCTACGATACCCAGGGCAAATCCAGTCGCTTCCCGGGCGCCAATACCCAGATCAACCACCAGATGATCCTGGTCCGGGAAGGCCAGCGATTGATCAGCATCCACGGCGCCTCTGATCGCCCCAACGGTTTCCAGTGAACCGCCAGCCTGAACTCGCCTGGTACCATTGTCGTGTACATCGAATCCCATTGTCCCCCATCTGACACCCATGGCCTCACTGAAGTTTGTACTGGCAGTAACTATTCTGGCTTCGATGAGTACCTGCCTTACAGGGATATCAAGTTTCGCCAGCACCTGGCGGAATTCTTTAATTTTTTCTGCGGTTTCCGTCATTATGATTGAGTTGGTGCGCTCATCGACCATTACACTGCCACGGCCCGAAAGTACTCCCATTCTTTCACCGGTCGACTGGAACAGGTTGTAGATATTCTGTGCGTTAGCGTATCTCACTTTAATGTATTCTGTATGCAGAGGAACCAGTTCTGATAACTGTGACTGATTTTCCATCTCCAGTTTTTCTCTGGCTGCCAGTTCATCTGCCGGGGCTACCATCAGAACATTTCCAACCTGACGCTTGTCCAGCCCTTTCGTCTTCATGATGATCGACAGCGCCTGGTCCCAGGGAACATCGTTCAAATTCAAAGTAATTCTGCCTTCCACCGTATCACTCGCGACAAGATTCAGACCTGTAAAGTCTGCAATCAACTGTAATACCGATCTTATTTCGATGTCCTGGAAATTTAATGAGAGTGTTTCGCCCCGGTACGGAAAATTTTCATCCGGCTTCACCTCCTGCCCAGGAGCCGTCAACGGCGCCATCCAGACTAAACAGAGCAAAACCAGACCACGCCGAATCACAATCTGAATCATGGAATGCGACTTCTCTATTCCACTAATTTTTATTCCTTTAATTTCCATGACTGACCTCTGAAGACTGGAATTCATTCAGTTCGATCGTACGTGGTCTTCTCAGGTAACCCAGTGCGCCATCACTGACAATTTCCATAATATCGATCTGTGTATCATTGATATTTTCGACACGGCCCCACTGTGTACCCAGATAATCGCCCACTTCGACGCGATGGATGTTTCCGAACACATCCTTGATCAGTGCCCATGTTGCATTGTTCTGTTGTATTGTGCCTACCATGGAGAGTGAAGCCAGGTTGAATTGCTCCAGTTCCTGCCTGACATGGTTCGCGGGAGGTTTTACTCCTGTTGTTTTTTTCTGCTTGACATCGCTTTTCGAAACCACGACCGGCGGTTCAAAAGGAGACCTTCTGTCAGCCGCGCTGTATGTAAACGCCCGATAGGAATCATACTCTGGCATTGTCGCCATCGAACTTTCCGGTTTTCGCCTGACCTCTTCCATAAATGCACGGATACCGGCATATTGATCGCTGCGACTGCAACCGCCCGGCAGAAACAGTAATGCGATGATTATCAGATGTATAATCAGACTCGCAGATGCACGCAGCTGAAAATTGCAGAAACCCCGGGAGTTCACCTGCTATTCCTGCTCATTGTTATATCTGTAGGTCCTGGCGACTATCAACATGGTCAACATTGTGCCTGGATCACCCTGATCGCCGGTTTTTGGCCTGATGGAGAAATTGTGCAGCGTTACAATCCGTGAAAGATCAGCCACATCGCTGACAAAGGCGCCAAGATCATGATATCTACCGGATACGATGATGGTAATTGGCTTCTCTATGTAGAATTCGTGTCTGACCTCGGGTTGCAGATCAATATTCTGGAAAGTCAGACCGTTTCTTGCCCCAACCTGGTTGATATCTTCCAGTAATCCGGGAATTTCAGTATCACCAGGCAACTGTTCCAATATCGTCTGGAAGGATTCCTCCAATTCACGCTGTTGCAGCCGAAAGAATTCAAGATGAGCTGCTGCCAGGAATTTCTCCTCAAATTCAGAACGTAGTTGACCCTCCACGCTCCGAACCCCGTTGAGTTCGCTCTTGAGGTCGGTGATATGCAGGAAGTAACCCGGCACGAGACAGCCAAAGAATACCAGTATCCAGATAATGATTTTTACTGCTGATGGCCAGGACCCTACACTGTTAAAATCATTCAACTGACCCATGTCAAAGTTACCCAGGCTCTTCATCAGGTCTGCTGCAGCCATGATCAACTATCCGATTTCCGCGGAACGCTTTGTTCTACACTCAGCACAAACCGGCTGGCCTGCCGGCCATAACGCTGGTCTGCCTGAATCTCAGTTACGTTTGGTTTGTCAAACCAGTTCGAGTCCGTAAAGTTCCTCAACTGCGTGGAAATCTGTGTATTGGATTCTGCGATACCTTCTATCGTGAGGACTTTTCCCTGTAATTCGAGGGAGGTGAAAAAAACTCCGGGAGCCAGTTGCTTTGCCATTTCATCGAACAATCTGACGATAATCGGCCGGTTACCCTGAAGGTTCTGAATAACGGTCATTCGGGCCAACAATTTCTCGTGGTCTTCCCGAAGTTGACTGATTTCACTGATTTGAGATTCCAACTCCTTGATCTCACGGGATAAAAAGCTGTTACGAGCCTTCTGTGAATCTATCGCGACATTGAAGTAACGGTCACAACCAATGATGATCACAACAGCAAAAACAAGAACCCCGGCAAGCACTTGCAGGAATGTCTTCTTTTTCCCCATCCGGCGTTCTTCACGCCAGGGAAGAAGATTAATCCTGTAGTTGACAGTTCTCAAAGGAACTCCGGGTTGCACTGATACCCGCACCACTAATCGAAGCGCCTTAATGCAAGCCCGCAGGCAATCATCATCGCTGGTGCATCCTTCGCCAGTTTGATGACACTGACATCGGGAGACATTGCCATATTTCTGAATGGATTGGCTATTGAACACGGAAGCCCCAGGCTTGCCGTCACCCTTTCTGCCAGACCTGAAATGGAGGCAGTGCCACCCGTCAGAACAATATGTCCAACCTCGTTGCCGGTATTCCCCGATTGGAAAAACTGTAAAGATCGAATGACCTGCCCTATAACTGCTTCCTTGAACGGCTGTAATACTTCTGTTTCATAATCATCCGGCAAATCATTCTCCCGCTTTGCCAGGGCTGCCTCTTCAAGGGATAGTCCATATCGGCGTTGAATTTCTTCAGATAGTTGTTTCCCGCCAAATATCTGCTCCCGGGAATAGGGTATTCCAGAACATGGCAATACGCTGAGTGTGGTCGTGGTTGCCCCGATATCGATGATTGCGATGACCTGATCTTCCCTGAACTGCTCTTCGATGAGACCAAACGCGCGCTGCATACAGTTTGACTCGATATCAACGACCCTGGCATGCAAACCACCGATAGCCAGTGCCTCGGAGCGCATTTCAACGTTTTCCCTTCGGCATGCCGCAAGCAAGACCTCAACCTGCCCCTCACTTTGTGGCGCTGGTCCCTGGACTTCCAGATCGAATAGAACATCTTCCAACGGGAAAGGGATATGCTGGCCAGACAGGGAGCGGAATCGACTTTCCAGTTCATCATCATCCAGTTCTGCCGGCATCTCGATGGTTTTGGTAATGACGGCTGAACCGGCAACAGCGACAGCAGCAGATTTAACCCTGGTATTGCAGTGACTGACCAACCGTGAGATCGCTTCCCCGACAGCAGTCACATCGTTAATACTTTTTTCCACAACAGCATTTTCCGGCAAGAGTTCCAATCCATGACTTTCTACCCGAAATGCACCACCTGATCGACTGAGTTCAAGCAGCTTGACCGATGTAGAACTGATATCCAGACCCAACATGCTGCCCGAATCTCTTTTCAGAATCCTTTTCAGGTAACCTGACACTTCCTGTCCTCTTGTCTTGTCCAGGGTAAAGCGCAAAATACTAGGGAAGTCATTATAATGGCTGTCGAGGACAGGACTTCGGGAAATAACTTACATGAGACACCGTAAATCAAGTGTTTAAAGTGCAGACATTGTCCAGGATTGATGCAGCATTGGTCCAAAAGCTCAGATTTGCAGGAAAGATCATCATCTGGTTCACGGCTTCACTGACCAGTGGTATTGTGCTCATCCTCTCCGCAGCGTTCCTCTATCTCAATCCACAGATCCCGGATACCAGTACATTCAGTAACGTCACCATCAAGGCGCCTTTGCGCATTTACTCCAGTGACCAAAAGCTGATTCAGGAATTTGGCGAACGTCTGACGCCAATTCCTTACGAAGCGATACCAGAACTGTTTATCCGTGCACTTCTGGACACCGAAGACAAACGCTATTTTGAGCATGGCGGGATCGACCTGGTTACACTGATGAATGCAACCTGGCAGCTCATCAGTTCTGGTGGCGCCATTCAATCAGGCGCGAGTACCATTACAATGCAACTGGTCAAGAACATATCGGGAGAATCCCAGATCCGGTTCATTCGCAAGTTCAAGGAAATGTTGCTGGCGGTTAAAATTGAACGGGAAATGACGAAAAAGGAAATCCTGTCGCTATACCTCAATATCATCCCGTTCGGCAAACATGCCTTTGGCATACAGGCTGCCGCCAATACTTACTATGGTAAAAATATTGATTCATTGAATCTTGCCCAGTTGGCAATGTTGGCAGGTATTCCGAAAAAGCCCGAGGCGGGAAATCCCATTAATGGACCCGAGTGGGCGCTGGCAAGACGTAACCTTGTGCTGCGTCGTATGCTCGAACAGGAATCAATTGACCGGCAGGCCTATGAGGCTGCTGTTAACGCTCCTGTTACAGCACAGGTACACCAGCGTCCAATAGAGCTTCAGGCACTCTATGTTGCCGAAATGGTCCGCAGAGAAATGATTGACCAGTTTGGACTGGAAGCCTATACACGCGGTTTGGTCGCTTACACAACGGTCGATAGTCAAATGCAGCTTGCCGCGGACAGGGCACTCAAAACCAAGCTGGAAGAATATGACCGGCGGCATGGGTTTCGGGGGCCAGAATACCGTAGGGTCCAGGGAACCGAAGATTTTCTGGCTGCACCGGAATACGGCTATCCCCCTGAATGGATCGAGGCACTGAATAATGCCAGTATTCATGGCAACCAGCATCCAGCTATTGTGACCACTGTTGAGGATCGATCAGTTACGGTGCTGAAACGAAATCAGGAGGTTTTCACCATAGACTGGGATGGACTTAAATGGGCTCGACCGTATATCAATGCTGATCTGCGGGGCAGGGCGCCTGGTAAAGCAAGTGATATTCTCTCAGTCGGGGACTTAATCCATGTAGAACAGAAGGCTGACCAATGGCGTCTTGGCCAGATTCCAGAGATAAGGGGCGCCCTGGTTGCACTCTCTCCATTCGATGGTGCTGTCAAGGCACTGACAGGGGGATATGACTTTACTGAACTGGAATTTAATCATGTGACCCAGGCAAGGCGTCAGCCTGGGTCAAATTTCAAACCGTTCTTCTATGCCGGCGCCCTGGAAAACGGGCTCACCGCGGCAACCATATATAATGACGCACCCATCACACTGCCAGGTGGTGAACTGGAAGAATACTATCGGCCAAGAAATTCCGGTGACCGATTCCGCGGTAAAATCAAATTAAGAGAGGCCCTGTATCGATCGATCAATCTGGTCTCGCTTCGAGTCATACTGGATTATGGTCCACAAAACGCGATTGATTATGTAGCACGTTTTGGTTTTGATACCAGCAATTTCCCCAATAATGTTCAGTTGGCTTTCGGGGGCGGCACCATTGCGTTGACACCGCTTGAAATTGCCACAGGGTATGCCAGTTTTGCCAATGGCGGCTATAAAGTCACACCTTATCTGGTAACACGGGTAGACTCGATTAACGAAGATACTCTCTGGCAGGCTTCTCCCGACGTGGTATGTACCGATGACTGTAACGGAGTCAATCCTGCTCCTGTCATCATTGAACCGAGAGTGGCCTATATCATGAACACTATTTTGGGAGACGTGATCAATGCAGGGACAGGAGCAAAGGCCAAACGGTTACTGGAACGTAATGACCTGAAAGGTAAAACCGGCACTACCAACGATGCTGACATCTGGTTCTCGGGATATACTGCCGATCTTGTGGCGACTGCCTGGGCAGGATTCAGCGATAACAGCCCCGTTGGAAGTAATGAGTGGGGGTCAACAGTACCCCTTGAGACCTGGGCCGCTTTCATGGCTGAGGCGCTGCCACCAGAAAGCGAAACAATAAGCTTCCCCACTCCGGATGGACTGGTCCAGGTGCGAATTAATCGTGATACCGGCCTGCGTACTACTCCGGATGACCCTGATGGAAAGTATGAGTATTTCCGGGAGGAGTATATACCGGATTCAAGTGTTCTCCATCAGGAGGAAGATCACTCCCAACCCATTCAGGAAATATTCTAGGAGCCTTCAGCGGCCCAAAAACTAGCCCTGCCGCTGTCGTACAGCAAACAGGCCGACATACCTGGATTATCTTCGTCATGTTGATGAGAGGCTGTCCGGGAACAGACTGACCTGCCCCCAATTCAAGCCTGTTTCCGGGAACCTCTGCCCATATTGCCAAAACGCTTGTTGAATCGATCAATTCGACCGGCGGAGTCGATCACTTTCTGTCTTCCCGTGTAGAACGGATGACATTGTGAACAAACTTCAAGGTGAATATCCTCACAGACTGTGGACCGGGTTTTGATGACATTACCGCAACTGCATGTTGCAGTAATCTCCTGGTACTCCGGGTGAATATCCGCTTTCATTGGTTGCAAACCGAGATAGGAAAGAAGGCGCACTATACCAGAGAAAGAGTAATTCGCAAGGGGAAAATGACCATGACATTGTAATACGGACAGGTTTTACTCTGTCGCCTGAATTTGGCACCATAAGTATGTTGCAATCCCGCCTGGAGCCACATGCATTCGTCGGAACGACTTT
>JAPOOX010000283.1 GCA_026713185.1 Gammaproteobacteria bacterium | reverse complement strand
GTCACCCGACCCACCGCGCTACAGCGCGAGGCCTTCAAACTGCTCGGCGTGCGCCTGGATCGTACCCAGTAGCGATTCCGTAAATTTACAAATTTATCCCGAAAAACAACAAGTTAGTCCCAACATCCTCTCGAAGTTCAGCCTAGAGAGGGGTGAAAAGGCGTTGCAGCATGGTACCGACCTGATGGTCGTTAGTCTATTGGTTGCATTGCTGTTTGTGCCTGGTTCGATTACGGCGAATTCGCCGCAGAAGCTTGATCTGGATACTTCAGTACAGCCACTGGCGGACGCACTCAAGGTAGTCGCAGATAGCTTTGATCTTAAGATTGCGTTCTTCAGCGATGACACCAAGGGCTTACAAGCGCCACCATTGACGGGAAACTTTTCAGCCTCTCAGGCGTTCGATGCATTGCTGACAGGCACGGCACTCGAATATGTTTATGTAAACAGCTCGTCAGTTGCGATCAGATTGCGCTCTAAAGAAGAGGCGGTTGCGCAAACAGAGCTGTCACCTGATGGGGACATAACAATGAATGATAAGGAAAGCTCACTACTAAGACGAATCGCGGGTGTGCTGACGCTCGGATTAATCGCCGGTGGCGCCGGCAGTGTTGCCGGCGCGGCAGACGATAGTTCAGATCCCGCAAGCGAACGGGTCATTGAAGAGATCGTGGTCACAGCGCGTAAAAAAGAGGAATCGTTAAAAGACGCGCCGGTAATAATGACTGCCTTTGGTACTGAGCAGATCCGACAGCTGGGCATCGACAGCATAGATGACTTGTCACGATATACGCCAGGACTACAGACCTCGGAGAGTGCCAATTCGAATGGTGGTTCAGTTATTCTTCGCGGCATTGGTAATGTCGGCACCGTGGCTCCTTTTGCTGACTCCTCCATTGGCTTAAACATTGATGGTATGCAGGTTGCAAATAACAACATTCGCAAGGTCAGCCAGATTGACATGCAACAAATTGAGGTGTTGCGCGGACCGCAAGCGTTATTTTTTGGCAAGAACAGTCCTGGCGGTGTGGTTTATATCACCACTGCTGATCCAGGCGACGAGTTTGAAGCTGAGGCGACGCTGGGCTACGAAACTGAATCGCAAGACAAGTACCTTCGCGCCATAGTGTCGGCACCTTTGTCAGATACTGTCGGTGTAAGGTTGGTGGCGCAGCACACCGACAAAGATGGCTACTTCGAAGTCAAGAATGTTGATGGAGGTGGACATCCGCTGGTTATACCGGCAAATTTCGATAAATGGCCTGAAGGTGAAGAAACCTATTTTCGCGCGACACTCCTGGCCGACCCCAGTGACCAGCTCACCATTCGCGCGAAACTGCATCACAGCACATCCGATACCAAGGGAGGTAACGTTGCTTCCGCGCAGCGGATTGATTGTCCAACGGGCACTCCGCAGGGCTTCCAGATACCGTTTCCCTGTAAAAAGGGCAGCAGAGACATTTACGTCGGAGGCGGACCTACATTTGGCGCTTTCGAGGGGAACACTTTCCGGGACTTCACACAAATTCTTGGTACTTTTGAATTAAATTACGAATTTGATCAGCAACCGCTCACGTTCACATCGCTGACAGGTTACTGGGACCACGATGAAGACGCGCCGCAAAACCCATCTGTGGGCGCGGTAACGACTGTCGTGGTAAGCCCCTTATCGTACACGATGGAACAGTTGACACAGGAATTCCGTCTGACGTCATCGTTTGATTCAATGTTCAATTTTACCGTGGGTGCATTCGGTGAGTGGAAGGATCAGGAACAGCCAACCGGCGTATTCTTTTATGTATTCGGTTTTGGATTCCCCGATGCGGTTGTCGGAGACGAGCAAAGCGCCTACTCCGTCTTCGCCCAGGTAGAAGCCGATCTAAATGAACGATGGACTTTGTTAGCGGGTGCTCGCTATAGCTACGAAGAAAAGGAGAGCACGGTTATCGAAAACAACTTGGATGTCACCGGGAACCTGGTGAGCCCCGAGGACGACTGGAACAACGTGTCTCCGGAGGTCACCCTGAGATATACACCCTCTGATGATTGGACGTTTTTCGCTTCGTACAAGGAAGGGTTTAAATCAGGTGGGAACTTCCCCGGCGCAGCCTTTCAGGTCGCGGCTGCTGCCCCAGGTACTTTCGAGAATCAATTTGAAGAAGAACTGGTGACAGGTTTTGAATTCGGCGCTAAAGGTATTCTGCTGGATGACACCTTGTCGCTGAATCTCGGGCTATATTCGTTTGAGTACGATGACCTGCAGGTGAACGGTGTGACGGGCGATGTGGAGTCAGGGTCTATTACCTTTAGAGTTACCAATGCAGCAAGTGCGGACGTGCAAGGCGCTGAGGCGGACTTCGTCTGGCTGCCGAGAGAGTTAGATGGTGTTACGTTGCTTGGCACTGTTGCTTATAACGATTCAGCCTATGGCACCTATTTGTCCCAATGTTATGTCGCACAATCCATCACTGCCGGTTGTAATATCTTGCCGGATGCCAATGGCCGATTTCAGCTACAGGATCTGGGTGGTAAGTCATTGAACAACGCACCCGAACTGACGGGTAGCTTGACGGTCAGTTACGATCGCCAACTCAACGATGACCTTTTGTTTAACGCTTCATTGAACTTCAGCTACACTGACAGCTTTATATCTGACGTGGAGCAGGAACCACGAGATTTCCAGGATTCGTACACGAAAACGAACATCTCGTTAGGTCTGGATAGCGTCGATGGTCGTTGGGGGCTCTCACTCGTGGCTCGAAATCTAGAAGATGACATCATCTACCATGGAACTGGTGGCGTGGTTTTTGCGGGAGGTGGTCCTTCTGGCACCGCAGATCCAGCCCCATCAGATCTTTCTGGCTTTCCAGTGCGAGGCCGTGAGGTGTTCCTGAGGGCGACTTATCGATGGAAGTAAGGAGACACTAATGTCGGATTTCGAGAACATCAGGTACGAAGTCGAAAACGGGCGCGCACGGATCACGCTGAACCGGCCGGAAAAACTCAATGCCCTGTCAAAAGATCTTCTGATCGAGTTGAATGAGGCCCTGTGGGAAGCTGACGACAACACGGCGGTACACTGCGTTATTCTAAAAGGCGAGGGTCGCGCGTTTTCAGC
>JAPOOX010000126.1 GCA_026713185.1 Gammaproteobacteria bacterium | reverse complement strand
GATGAATCCAGCGCAACAACTTTAACCAGGGGTTTACCTGCCTTTGCGATGATGAACGGCTCACCTTGAACTGCCTTTTCTACAAGGCGTGAAAGATGAGTTTTTGCCTGGTGCATATTAACTTTTTCCATGCTCAGACTTAAACTAAACTAAGTAGACTTAGTTTAACTGACTATAGTCCAGGAAACAACACCAGGCATGAAGAACGACATTCCTACCCGGATTTCTCGTACTAATCTCCTGGTTGCGCAACAATGCGCAGATATGGCTTGGGAGCATCCCAGCCATCGGGAAATTTTTTCTTCGCGTCTTCATCCGATACGGCAGGTACGATGATGACATCTTCACCCTGTTTCCAGTTAACAGGTGTGGCGACCTGATGTTTCGCTGTTAACTGGCAGGAGTCAAGCACCCGCAAAACCTCGTCGAAATTTCTGCCAGTGCTCATGGGGTAGGTGATCGTTAATTTGATTTTCTTGTCAGGGCCAATGAGAAACACACTCCGGATGGTCGCATTGTCAGCAGCGGTACGTTTTGTATCACCGCTGGCATTCGGGTGGATCATGTCGTACAGCTTGGCAACAGTAAGGTTATGGTCACCAACCATAGGATAATTGACCGCATTCCCCTGGGTTTCCTCAATATCCTTTGACCACTCAAGATGGTCTTCAACCGGATCGATTGACAATCCCATGACCTTGCAGTTCCGCTTTGCGAATTCATCACTCAGCCCGGCAACATAACCGAGTTCCGTTGTGCAGACCGGCGTAAAGTCTTTGGGATGTGAGAACAGGATAGCCCATCCGTCTCCAATCCAGTCGTGAAAATTGAGTTCTCCTTCTGTGGTTTTCGCAGTAAAATCTGGCGCTTCATCTCCAATACGCAGTGGCATTTTGGTCTCCTTGAGGTAATTACAGATAGAGGAATAATATCACTATGAGATGGAAAAGTGGTGCTGTCTACACGAGTTGCTTAGAACCGATTAGAATGAATAATAACCAGATATGCTTAAGTCACCATGAAGATCCCCAGGGCGATAATCACCCGCCTGATTACAGGAAGGCAGGATCGAGCGTGGAAAACAGATACGGTTAAAGCACCATTTTCATGCGCGCATCCCGCAGTTCCGGTGCGAGGTTGTATTCCTGCATGAAACTGACCAGGTGCTGGTGTAACTCCTTCGCAACTTCGGGATGTTCAGCGGCAACATTCTTTTCCTGCTTTGGGTCTGAAGGCAAATGAAACAGCCAGGATTCACCCGGTTCGGTGCTGTAGAGCAATGACCACTGATCGGTGGTGATTGTTGTGCTGGAACCGACTGTCATCTTGCGCTCGCGGCCATCTACCTGGCGGGTGATCTGGCCGGGTTTGGAAAACGGCTGGGTGCTGATGACGAATTCACGTCCGGCAAGGCTGGTATCTTTCATCCCCGGCAGCAGTGATTCACCTTCCACGACGTCAGGAATATCCTGATCGAGGATATCCAGTACCGTTGGCATAATGTCCACCGCGGAGGTCAAGCCACTGTAGACACCGGGTGAAACGCCTGGTACATACACCAGCAGCGGACATGCGATGGTCTCTTCAAACAGTGGGGATCGTGCCCACAGCCAGTCTTCATCTTCGTCCTGGTAGCGGGGTGCGACTACTGCCTTTGTCTTGGGATAACCGAATGTCTTGCCAAACAGTCCACCATGCTCGCCGAAGTAAAAACCATGATCTGTGGTGAATATGATGGCGGTTTTGTCCATGAGAGCCATGTTTTCCAGTTGCCGGATGAAGTAACCCAACCACGTATCCACCATGGTAATTTCACCGCAATAACAGGCGTGAGCTTTCCTGACCTGTTCTTCCGTCATGCCTTCAACGTCCTGCCAGTAGGCATAGGGTGGATCAATGCGCTCGCCGTCATAGCCGGGCCAGTACAATTCCGTGTAATGGTCCGGGGCATCCCAGGGTTCGTGGGGGTCCCAGGTGTCGACGTAAAGAAAGAAATCCTCTGTATGATGTCGTTCCAGCCACTCGGTTGACTGGATAAATGTCTGCGGTGCAAAACGGTCAGCCTCAACGCGCCATTTGTCACGAATGTCACCGCTGTAACCCGAGGTACCAAGCTGTCCCGGCAATTCTATGAAACTTTGGAAGCCAACGTCGTAGTTCATGTTGTTGCGCATGTAAAACGGCGTATCGACGACAGCAGCGGTATGAAAGTTTCGCCTTAACAGTTGAGGCAGGGTTTTCTGGTCCGATGGCATGGGTTCCCAACCCATGGTGCAACCGGTCCAGCGCCCGGTGTAAAAATCCGCCCGGGCAGGCATGGTCGGAAATGCCGCCGCATAGTGCCGGTCGAAGCGAACCGATCTGGCAGCGAGTGCATCAAGGGCCGGTGTGCGGATCGATTCGTTGCCGTAACAACCAAGATGGTCCTTGCGGAAGGTATCGGCGGTGATCCAGATGACATTCATGGCAACCTCTTAACTTCCCTTCATCGCAGATATCCGGAAGGCTGTCCGAGAACAGACTGACCTACTGCGGACAAGCCTGATTGGCCATATTTTCCGCTTATTTTCGTTT
>JAPOOX010000256.1 GCA_026713185.1 Gammaproteobacteria bacterium | reverse complement strand
TAGTATCCGCCTGCAATGCCCGTACAACATCAAAACCCGTCATACCCGGCATCTCTACATCCAGCACCAGTAAATCCGGTTCCAGTTCACGAACAGCCGCCAGAACTTCCCTGCCATTTCTACAACGCCGCACGACATCAGCCATATTCGACGCATCCAGTGAAACACACAACAAATCCAGTGCAAGTGGTTCGTCATCAGCCACAACAGTTCTAAGCTGGCCGGGCATCAGGGGCTTCCTCAACCATTGTAGAATTGCGATTATTCCGGTTCTGCCATGCGTTCCTGTATGGGATTGAAATGTGAATTACGAAATTTTCGTCAGCCCACTCGAATGCAATCTCATAATTGTCCGGATACAGTGTCTCCAGGCGTTCCCTGGTATTGGTTAATCCAACCCCACGGTCATTTTGTAAATCCGCCGAATCCATACCCGGACCAGTGTCCTTCATTTCGATATGAAGGGTCTTGCCGGTGATATACGCCTTGACGCTGAGACTGCCACCATCCTCACTGGACTCTATAGCGTATTTGACCGAGTTTTCCACCAATGGCTGTAAAAACAATCCCGGTACGAGTGCAGAACTGGCTTCATTCGATATGTCAAAATCGATATTCAGGCGTTCATCAAATCGCGTTTTTTCAATGTCCAGGTAGAGTCTGAGCATCTCTTCCTCTGTTCTGAGAGGCACCAGTTCCAGAGGCTCGGCATCCAGTGAATAGCGTAGAAAGGTACTCAGACGAGCGAGCATTTCCCGGGACCGGGCAACGTCTCCCAGTCGCACCAGGGCACTCACGGCATTCAGAGTATTGAATAGAAAATGCGGATTCAACTGGTAACGCAACATTTTCAATTGGGCCTCTCTGGCAAGGGCTTCAGATTGAAAAGACCGTGCCGAAGCTTCCAGCACTTTCTGGTGTTCAGCCTGTAACAAACGATAGTAATGGATGACATAAAACATGCCGGCCCAACATAAAAAAATGAAGATTGCGCCGAAATACCATCCGCCAAAGTCAGCCCAAAGATTCGACAACCCCGTCAACCAGATAAACGTCACCATGCGCATCAGGGTCCACACCAGTGCTGTACTGGCAACAGCAACCAGTCCGATGATCACCCGCGATACCGGTTCCATGTTACTGGTTGCATGCAATACCCGGTACAGTGGCCAGGTCAGGAATAATCCAAGTACTCCCTGCAACAATGTATGCAGAATATGGGGCCATTCGAGCGTGGCGTACCAGACCGTAAGAGTGAAAAAAGTAATGGCTGACAGACTCAACCAGAAAATGCCCTGGATGACCCACCATTGCAATGGTGACCAGAGTTCATTGGGTTTGGTAGAATCGTTCAAGTGGCAGCTTGTGTCTTTTAGCGCCACATTGTACCCCATCAATACAGATGTCAATCTCTCAAAGCCGGCAGAAAACCAGGGACAGGTGTAAAAAATTTTCAACACACAACGTCGATATTTGAATTTTCAATGATCACATTCACATCTTCTGCAGGTTAATGGCTGCACCTGGCATTACATACATGACACGGAGACATTCCTGTCTTTTTCATGTATCAAGCACAGACTCATTCGAAGTTGACGGCCGGAATCCATCCGCTTTTGCGTCAGCAAAGGTTGGCGCCAGTTCAGTTTCAGGATTACCCGATACTCTGGACCCACGAAGAATCCGGGGAAATTGAGTATCGTAGGGTCTTGCCCTGTGCATCAGGCACCGATTATCCCAAAGCACAAGATCACCAACTTGCCACTGGTGTTTGTATGTTCTTGGTGGCTGGCAGGCATTTTCAACCAGATTGCTTAACAATTTTTCTGACTCTTTAGTACTCATGCCCGGAATTCCATAGGCGTGTCTACCGGCATAGATCGATTTCCGTCCGGTTTCCGGATGTTTTTTGATGATCGGCCGCAACGGTGCACCCTTATCATGGAAACCGTAGGCATGATCTGTCTTATGTCTATAGCCAGCCTTTAATTGTGAGTAATACAGGGAATGATAGGCTGACAACCCTTCCAGCCTATGCCGGGTTTCTTCTTCAAGGACATCCCATGCAGCGCTCATATCTGCGAATTCAGTCTCACCTCCTTTCGGCGGTATGACAAGGGCGGACAGTATCCCGGCTTTTGCGGCAAGTGGCATATAAGTACTATCGAAATGCCAGCCTTCATTACCACGCAGCAAACGAAACCTGCCTGAGTCCGAATTGATCATTGAGCCATCGTTATTCTGGTTGGAAATACGACCGTTGGCGCGCTTTTCGAGCTTTCCCAATCGATGTGCAAAGACACTCTGGGCCTGATCAGTCAGATGCTGCCCGGGAAACACCAGCAAGCTGTATTTCAGGAATACCGCATGAATATCATCCCATGTTTCTTCATCCGGATTCGCCAGATCAACATCCATGATAACGGCGCCAAAGGTTGCATCAATTGGCGTTACGGACATCGTACTGTCTGAATGACTGCTTCGTTGTAGATCTGCCATAAGGGAACTCTTTATTATTCAGCTTGTTTTCAATTGATCGAATTTCTGCCCGGATACCAGACTGGGGTACACTTTAACGGAATGGACGCTACTATTCTATCGAATCAGTTTCCAGTCCTGTATCCGATCATGAAATTTCAGGTCAGGAGATTTAAACTAAGGCATGCCAACAGGAAAAACAGATAACGTATACGCTCGAACCGTCGGACCTCCCCGGGCTTTCGAGTTCGATGCACAAGTAGCCGATGTCTTCGAAAGTATGATTGAACGGTCTGTTCCGGGCTATCATCTGTTTCTGGATATGATCTCCCTGCTCACGGAACGATTTGCCATACATCACACAAATTGCTACGACCTTGGCTGTTCCCTGGGGGCATCAACGTTAAGGATCCGACAGCATTTGCCGGAAACCTGTCATGTCATCGGTATCGATAATTCCACTGCCATGGTGGAACGATGCCGCATCAACGTCGAACGCGATCGCAGCCGGGCCAGTATCGAAATTCGCGAGGAGGATCTAAGACATACGGTGATCGAAAACGCCTCTATCGTAGTCATGAACTTCACGCTTCAATTCATCCCGGAAAAAGACAGAAGCCTGATTCTTAAACACATCTCGGATGGTCTTGTGGATGGTGGCGTGCTTATTCTTTGTGAGAAGGTCAGTTTCAACGACTCTGAGCAGCAGACGCTCCTGCAGAATCTCCATCTGGCTTTCAAGCGATTCAAAGGATACAGCGACCTGGAAATTTCCCGGAAACGTGCGGCCCTGGAGAATGTTCTGATACCCGACACGATCCCGGAACACAGGGAAAGACTGGGATTCACCGGCTTTGATCAGGTTGAACCAATTGTTCAATGCCTGAATTTCATTGCTCTGCTGGCCCGCAGAACTAAAAACGGCCCGTGAAACAACTCCTGGATTCAATTGGAGAAATCTGATGGGGTTAATTGAGTCAGGTATCACTGCAGCACTCGAACACCTGCCATCAAGATTCCACGATGACATCAGATCGGCTCTGGATCTTCACTTCAAACCTCACGGGGACAGCGCCAACTGGGAAAAAGTGCTGTCAGAAATACCCTGTTTTGATGACAGCACTGCCTGTTTTACTGCCGATGCTGTCCACGTTTCCACGCACCGTCAAATCGACACTGACCTCCTTGAACAACAGTTAAAACAGCTGATGCCATGGCGAAAAGGCCCGTGGCATCTACTCGGAGTCGACATTGATGCAGAATGGCGGTCTCATTGGAAATGGCAGCGTCTGAATACTCACATCACCCCGCTTCAGCAACGGCGTGTGCTGGATATTGGCTGTGGCAACGGGTACTACCTGTTTCGCATGCTGGGAGAAGGCGCAAGACTGGCATTGGGTGTAGACCCCGCACAGTTGTTTCTCTATCAGTTCCTGGGAGTCCAGAAACTGGTTCCTTCCAACAATGCCTTCGTTCTGCCTCTACAGTCGGCAAATCTGCCACCTTTCAATTATTTTGATACCGTCTTTTCCATGGGAGTGCTCTATCATCGCAGATCTCCCATGGATCATCTTGCTGAACTGTTCAGTTTTCTGAGACCCGGTGGTGAACTTGTTCTGGAAACACTGGTTGTTCCGGGTGATGAACGCACGTCCCTGGTTCCCCCGGATCGATATGCAAAAATGGTCAATGTCTGGTTCCTGCCCGGTATACCTGCACTTGAATTGTGGATGCAACGGATTGGCTTCATAAATGTAAGGGTTGTTGATACCTGCCTAACGACGACTGAGGAACAGCGCAAAACCGCCTGGATGACTTTTGAATCGCTGAATGACTTCCTTCACCCTGAGGATCCGACACGTACCATCGAGGGATTCCCGGCTCCCGAAAGAGCAATCCTCATTGCAAAAAAACCGCTTCGACCCGGATAATGACTAAAAGTATTGCCTAATATCCGATCAACCCGTTTATACTGGCAAAGTCCAGAACACAAAATCCAGTAACAGGAGAATAGTGTGACAGAAGCCCGGACTATCGGTGATCTCAAATCCTGCGGTTATGTGGTACTACCCGTCAGAGAAGAAATCAGACGCAACCTCATCAAAAGACTACAGCATTCAGAAGAGGTGTTTCCAGGCATAATCGGGTATCAGGAAACCGTTTTACCACAACTGGAAAACGCCATCCTTTCCGGGCAGGACATACTCCTCCTTGGTGAAAGAGGACAGGCAAAATCCCGTATTATCAGAAGCCTGGTTGCTCTGCTGGATGAGTACATTCCAGTACTACAAGGCGTGGAAATACCTGAAAACCCCTTGGCGCCTGTC
>JAPOOX010000282.1 GCA_026713185.1 Gammaproteobacteria bacterium | reverse complement strand
GTTGATGCACAACTTTGTTCACCCTCGAATTTCGCTAAAGGATACAGACCAGCCAGTGAACAATGATGCCAGTGTATATTATTTCCCGAATGAATCACTTCCAGAGCATCAATATGAATTCTCTCTTTCAGGTTTTCACGGCAACCTTTTTGATGTAATAATGCCAGTTCTGAAAATCAAAGAGTGACCCGTACAAAGAAAACAGTGCTGGTACGCATCAGGAGGTAACACTTTGCAGACAGACCAGTCGTTGATTGAATCATTGACCAGCGTTCTCAATACCCTGGACTCCTTTCTTGGCTCAGCATTCTATTTCCCTTTCGTACTACTCGCGACAGGCATTTTCTTCACCTTCTATCTCAAATTTCCTCAAATCAGATTTTTCAACCATGCCTGGAGAATACTCAGGGGAAAGTATGAGAAACCTGGTTCGATGGGGGATGCATCCCATTTCCAGGCGTTATCAACCGCCATTTCCGGTACTGTAGGAACGGGTAATATCGGTGGCGTAGCGCTGGCGATTTTCCTTGGCGGTCCAGCGGCGCTGTTCTGGATGTGGATGACTGCCTTTTTTGGAATGACAACCAAATTTGTTGAAGTATCCCTTTCGCACAAGTACCGCACTACAGATGAACTGGGATTTATTGTTGGTGGTCCAATGTACGTGATGGAGCACCGGCTCAATATGAAGTGGCTGGCAATCTTTTTTGCCATTGCGACAGTGATCAGTTCTTTTGGTACCGGCAACCTGCCACAGAGTAACAGTATCGCGACTGGTGTCAGCGGTGCTTTTGGCGTACCTGAGTGGATAACCGGTGGTATTCTGGCCATTATTCTGGCTCTCGTCATTCTAGGCGGCATTCGTCGTATTGTCCTGGTGGCGGAAAAGATCGTTCCCTTCATGGCAGTTGTTTATTTCGTGGGGGCACTCGGGGTAATCCTGGTTAACCTGGAAAATATTGGTCCATCATTTCTCGCGGTTTTCCAGGATGCTTTCAGCGGTTCAGCGGCTGTTGGTGGATTTCTTGGCGCCGGTTTCGCCTATGCCTTCAATCGCGGCGTAAACCGTGGGCTCTTTTCCAATGAAGCAGGGCAGGGAAGCGCCCCTATTGCACACGCTGCCGCGAGGGCTGATGAACCTGTCTCGGAAGGCATGGTGTCGATACTCGAACCCTTTATAGACACTATCATCATCTGTACCCTCACCGGTCTTGTAATACTGTCTACCGGGGTCTGGTCGGAAAAGCACGAGAACAACTTCCAACAATTTGATATGGAATTTATCAGTGGTCAATACTCGGACCAGAATGAAGAACAGAAAGAGCAACTGCTCCACTACCTGAATAATCAGGCAGAAAGCAGTGTTGAGGCTTTTGATGGAACTATTGAAATCATTGCCGGGAATGCGGTAACCAGCGAGCATACAGTACTGCACAATCGGTCCATTGCTGAAGACGTAAAGTACTATCTTGAAGGTACACTCTATACAGGTCCCCTGTATATTGAAGAAGGCAAGCTTACCGGAGATGTGCAGGTCAGTGGACGTTCTCTGGTCCATTCCGTGGACCTGACCAGCGAGGCTTTCAGCCGGGGTGTCTTTGGAGAATACGGCAGATACATTGTGGCGATCGGTCTGGTCCTCTTTGCCTTCACAACATCCGTTGCCTGGTCTTATTATGGAGATCGCGCGATGACCTATTTGTTCGGCGTCAGGTCGGTATTGCCTTATCGGATCATATACGTCGCCTCTTTCTTTACAGCTGCAGTCGTCGATACATCACTGGTCTGGTTAATCGCTGCAATTACTGTGACATTCATGACCTTGCCCAATCTGTTTACCATTTTGCTGCTGCACAAGGAAATGAAACAGATCATTGCGGATTACTGGGAAAAATTTCACAGGGAATATCCGGATTAACCCACTGACTTGGACTGAACTTATATGAATCTTGAAAATGCTGTTGGCATTGTGACGGGATCTTCCTCCGGGGTAGGTGCTGCAACTGCGCGCCTGCTTGCAGGCAAAGGGTGCCATGTCGTCATAAATTACTCCAGAAGTGAGGAAGCTGCACGTAAGGTGGCCGGGGAATGTGCTTCGATGGGAGTCGAAGTATTGTGTTGCAAGGCAGATGTTTCCGATGACGATGATTGCCGTCGGATGGTGAGTGAAGCTATCGACAAGTGGGGTAGAATCAATGTACTTGTCAATAATGCCGGCACTACAAAATTTGTTCCCCATGCTCGACTGGATGGTTTGAACAAGGCAGATTTCTTTCATATTTACGGTGTTAACGTGGTGGGACCCTACCAGATGACACGCGCTGCGGAAGCGGCGTTGCGCAAGACCGGCAACGCTGCCATTGTCAACGTTGATTCAGTAGCGGGTGTGTTCGGTGTAGGAAGTTCCATAGCCTACGCGGCATCGAAAGGTGCACTGCTGACCATGACAAAATCACTGGCGAGAGTTCTTGGCCCCGAGATCAGGGTCAATGCCGTGTGTCCTGGATTTATTCAGGGTGAATGGCTGGAACAGGGTCTGGGCAGTGAAACATACAGGCGTGCGAAAGAGAACCTGGAAACTCGAACACCGCTGAAACTAACCTGCAGTCCGGAAACAGTTGCTGAATCAGTTCTCCAGTTTATTGAAGGGCACTCAACCGTAACTGGTCAATATATCATTCTGGATGGAGGAAACCATCTGCTATGACGCACCCGGCATTTGAAATAGTCCGGGAGCAGTACATAGATACCCTGAACATCAAGGTTCAACAATTTACTCACCATCTGACCGGTGCTGAACATTACCACTTCAATGCAGATAATGATGAAAATGTATTCCTTGTAGCGTTCCGTACCATGCCGGAAGACTCCACCGGAGTAGCCCATATTCTGGAACACACCACCCTCTGCGGAAGTAATCGTTTTCCTGTTCGGGATCCTTTTTTTCTAATGCTTCGTCGCTCGCTGAATACATTCATGAATGCGTTTACCGGTAGTGATTACACCGCATACCCATTTGCAACCCGGAATAAAAAGGATTTTTTCAATCTGATGGATGTCTATCTGGACGCGGTGTTTTTTCCACGGCTGGACCCGCTGGATTTTGCTCAGGAAGGTCACCGCCTCGAATTTAAAGATCCGGAAGATGCATCGACAGAACTGGTCTATCGCGGAGTCGTATTAAATGAGATGAAAGGTGAAAGCAGTTCTCCCATCTCCCGTCTTCATACAACGTTGCAGAAATATCTTTACCCGACGACTACTTATCACAACAACAGTGGTGGAGACCCGAAAGTCATTCCCTTGTTACAGTATGAAGATCTCATTCGTTTCCATCGGTCCCACTACCACCCCGGAAATGCAGTTTTCATGACCTTCGGTAATATTCCAGTAGATAAATTGCATGCCTGTTTCGAGAATCATGCCTTGTCCAGGTTCAGTAAAAGTGGTTCGTCAGTCCTGGCCGGGAAGGAAAAACGATATTCATCCCCCTTGCGCGTTAACGGCCAATATCCCGTGCAGGAGACTGATAGTGAGAAAAAGGCGCATATCGTCATGGCCTGGCTGCTTGAGGAGATCATCGACCCGGAAAAGCTGTTAAAAAGTTACCTGCTTTCGGATGTTCTACTGGGAACCAGCGCCTCACCACTGCGTAGAGCACTGGAAGAGAGCGACCTGGGAGATGCAGTATCGTCCATCAGTGGTTTAGAGGGATCAAATCGTGAAATGAGTTTTATTTGTGGCCTTGAAGGAATCGATGAATCAAATGCCGGACTTTTGGAGGACCTCGTAGAAAGTACGCTGAACGCCATCTTGAGTGAAGGTGTTGATGAAGAGCATCTGGAATCAGCCCTGCATCAACTGGAACTGTCCCAGAGAGAGATTGGGGGTGACGGGTCACCCTATGGGCTGCAACTGATGTTCTCGTGTCTGGCATCTGCCATACACCAGGGCAATCCTTTGAATCTCCTTGATATAGACCCAATCCTGAAGAAACTGCGTAATGAAATAAAGAAGCCACACTTTTTTCAACAATTGGTCAGACTCCTGCTGATCGAAAACAAACATCGCGTCACCCTGGTGATGACGCCGGATATGAAATTGGATGACCGCGAAGCAAACCAGGAAAAGATGATTCTCAGAGATATCAAAAATCAACTCGATTCTGATCAAACAACACGACTGATTCGAAATGCCAGACAACTGGAGGAAAGGCAGCATCAGCCGGAAGACCTCTCTGTATTACCCTCTGTTGGTCTTGACGACATTGGCTCCCCTGGTCCACCACCGGAGGGAATCGTAAAGTATCTGCCTGGGAATAGATCATTGACCTGCTACGTGAAGGGAACCAATGGAATTATCTATCAACAGATCATCACCACTTTTCCCGGCATGTCAGCAGAGCAATGCACACTGATGCCTTTATACACATCGTTATTGTCGGAAGTTGGTTCTGCAGACAGGGGGCATCACGACACACAACTATTGCAGTATGCAAATACCGGTGGTGTCAATGCCTTTAGCAGCATACATACCGATTGTGAGAATACCGACAGTTTCAGGGCTTACTATACCGTGTCGTCAAAAGCGCTTGCCGGTAAAGACAGGCGCATGTTCAAGTTACTACAGGAAACCTGGCAACAACCGAACTTCTCGGAATTACCCAGAGTACGGGACCTGATCAAACAAATTCGATTACGACGCGACCATGGCATTACGGCGAATGGGCATTCACTTGCCATGACAGCAGCGTCTGCACCATTCCGTCCGGTTTCGTACCTCAGCCATGAGTTGTCAGGTCTGGGAGGGTTGCTCCGATTTCGGGCTTTGGATGATGCGCTGGATAATGCAACAGCCATGCAGTCATTGATAGAAGATTTAACTGCTCTCCATGAGTATCTGATGACCGGTAAAAGCCAACTACTGCTCATTGCGGATTCTTCGACAATGGAGGTGTCCCGGAAGAACCTTGAATCACTCTGGACCATTCCAGGTGAAGTGAATACCGGGAGTTTTGACATCAATCGGCAATACGCAATTCAAGACCTGGCTTTCACGACCGGCGCCCAGGTGAACTTTTGTGCGCAGGCTTTCCCGACTGTGCCGGAAGCACACGCCGATTCGCCGGTACTTGCAGTACTGGCTGGTGTACTGCGGAATGGTTTTCTTCATCCCGTTATCCGGGAGCAGGGAGGGGCCTATGGAGGTGGGGCAGGGCATGATATCAAAAACGGGATATTCCGGTTTTTTTCCTATCGGGATCCCAATCTGATGGAGACTTTTACGGCTTTTAACAATGCAATAACCTGGGTAACCCGGGAAGGACTGGATCATTCTCTTGTTGAGGAAGCAATTCTCGGAATTATAGGCAGTCTGGATTCACCGGCTTCTCCGGCAGGTGAGGCTCGGAGACATTTCCATGACACATTGTCCGGAAGAAGTCCGGAAGTCCGTAATCAGTTCCGCAACAGGGTACTGTCAACTACTGTCAGGGATGTTGTCAGGGTCGCAGAAACCTGGTTAACCGGCAATGGATGCCGGGCAGTTATCACCAATTCTGCAAGGCAGTCCGAACTTGATAAAGGTTTCCAGACAATAGTTTTGTAGTCGACCTGGTTTTCAGATTTTTATACTGTGATCAATATTTTCCTTGCGGGACACTGGAACGTGTATACATTCGTATCAAGTTCCATTATTTTAACGTTTCAATCCACTGGTATTTGATTAGAATATGAAATTCAGGAGCCTTCAGCGGGCCAATAACTCGCCCCGACGCTCTCGCGGAGCAAACAGGCTGGCTTACATGGATTTTCTTGACAAACTCCAATCGCTTCTACATCCTGTCGTTTTTTCCAGGTGTGCAAAAGCCAGGGGAACAAGTGCCATTGCCAGAATGTCACATCACAAGCAACAAGGTATTAATATGAATGAGCATCGGATCAGACTGGGAATCCTGACCTTAATTCTCTATTTCACGTCCGTTATGGCCAGCGGGAACATTTATGCGCAAACGCTGGATGAAGTCCTTGACGTGAGGGCAGAGACAACCGAGAACGGACGGAGGTCACAGGTAACAATAGACGGTCTTTCGGAACAAACCAGAAGCCTGCTTGATGAGTACAAGCAAGTGATGAAGATCGTTGATGGCCTGATTGTCTACAATCAACAGCAGGAACGACTTGTAAATAGTCAGAATCAGGAACTCAGAGAGCTTGACGAGTCAATCGATAACGTGACTGTGATAGAGCGTCAGATGGGACCACTCATAGAACGCATGATCATGAATCTGGAAAAGTTTATTGAATTGGATATCCCTTTCCTGATGGATGAGCGAACAGAACGAATTAACTTTCTCAAGGATATGTTTGATCGGGCTGATGTCAGTGTGGCCGAAAAGTTCAGCCAGGTTCTGCAGTCCTACCAGGTGGAAAATACCTATGGGTCATCTCTGGATGTCTATACCGAGATAATCGAGCTGGATGGCGTCGAACGACAGGTGGAGATGCTTAAATGGGGCCGGGTAGCGCTGGTTTTTCAGACTCTGGATGGTGAAGTCACCGGCGTATGGGACAATAATAACAAACAATGGCAGATTCTGGACGATAATTTCCGATTGGGAGTACGCAATGGATTCCGTATTGCCAAGAAAACCCAGACCGCCGATTTTGTTCATCTACCCATACCGGCACCCGGACAGGAGGATTAAGTCATGAAGAAAATATTGATGACATTGATTGCTTCATCTCTGATCCTGTGTACAGGCTCGTTAGCAGAAAATGAAGAAATTGAAGCGAAGGACCTGGCTGAACTTCTCAACCTCGTCAGGGAAGGCAAGGTTATTAACAAAAGTATCAGTGACCGGCGGGAACAGGATTTTCTTGCCGACAGAAACAATCAACAAGGGTCGCTGAATGAGGCAAAACGACGTCAGCAGCAGGAAGAAGCCCGCAGTGAACGTCTTGAAAACCAGTTTGAAAAGAACGAGCAGGATATTGCAGCCAAGCAGGAAATCCTTGCAAAAAGGCTGGGATCATTGCGAGAGTTGTTCGGTGTGCTGCAACAGGTCAGTGGAGATACCCAGGGTGTGTTCGAGGGTTCCATTATCAGTGCAGAATATCCTGGAAGAGGTGTCTGGCTTGGTGAATTTGCACAATCCATGGGCAAAAGTACGAAACTGGCAACCATAGAAGAAATTGAACGGTTGTGGTACGAACTCCAGCGGGAAACCACGGAATCTTCCAAGGTGACTAAATTCACAGCTGAAGTCACCAAGCTGGATGGATCCAAGGTCAATCAGGAAGTGATTCGGGTGGGTGACTACAATCTGATCAGTAACGGCGAATATGTGGCCTACGACATTAATACCGGTTTGATTACTGAATTACCCAAACAACCTGCGGCGCGTTTTGTATCGTCTGCCAGTGATTTGCAGAGTGCCAGCAGCGGATTTATCCCATTTGCTCTTGACCCGACGCGTGGGCAATTACTGCAGTTACAAATCGAAGTGCCAACAATCGAGGAAAGAATTCGACAGGGTGGTACTCCAGGTTACGTGATTATCGCCCTGGGCATTATCGCCCTGTTGCTGTCCATCGAGCGATTTATTACCCTGACCCTGGTAGGACGCGGCGTCAACAAACAGATCAATAATCCGGATACGGCAGACTCAGGCAATCCATTGGGCAGAATACTGCAGGTTTATCATCAAAATAGTGATGCTGATGTAGATGTTGAAAATCTCGCTTTAAAACTCGATGAGGCGACGTTGAAAGAACAGCCAAAAATTGGCGCCCGTATTGCGTTCATAAAGATTATTTCCATGGTGGCGCCTTTGCTTGGTCTGTTGGGGACTGTTATCGGCATGATCGTTACCTTCCAGGCAATTACCCTGTTTGGTACCGGTGATCCAAAAACGATGGCAGGAGGTATCTCCCAGGCATTGATTACTACCGTGCTTGGTCTTGTGGTTGCCATACCTACGGTGCTGTTGCATTCAATAGTCAACGCGAAGGCAACATCTATCCTGCATGTCCTGTCTGAACAGAGTGCAGGTCTTATTGCTGAGCATGCAGAGAAGACGAATAAATAAAAATGATTGAAGGCATTTTTATCGCTATCAGGACATTCCTGGAGGCCGGGGGCGATGTGCTGTATCTGATCGCTGCCGCGACATTTTTGATGTGGGCGCTGATTTTTGAACGCGCCTGGTACATCAATCGTGAGCACGTTCAGGATGTTGGCAGGGCATTGACCTATTGGGAAGGCAGGGAAGAACGAAAATCCGCCTATGCCCGTATGATCAGACAGCGTCTGATCTCGGAAGTGAACGCCAGACTGAGCAACAATATGGGATTTATTAAAACGTTGATTTCTCTACTGCCCTTGCTGGGTCTGTTAGGCACGGTCACAGGTATGGTTCAGGTATTCGAGGCCATGAATACCACTGGCGGTAATGCGCGAACCATGGCAGCGGGCGTGTCTGCAGCGACAATTCCAACGATGTCAGGTATGGTTGCGACCCTTTCCGGAGTGCTGGCCAATACATTTCTGACCTCAAAAGTGGCATCAGAATCGGATCATATTAAAGACTCCATGACAATGGACCATTAAATGAGTAAAGTATCAGAGTCGGAAGAAGAGAAAGTTGCTGATTTGACACCAATGCTGGATGTCGTATTCATCATGCTCATCTTTTTTATCGTCACTGCCACTTTTATCAAGGAAACTGGTATTGAGATTGATCGACCGGATACCAAGACAGCCGAATTAAAGAAAACGGTGTCTCTGCTGGTGGGTGTGTCACCTGACAACGTCATCTGGATTGACAAAAAGAAAGTCGATATCAGACAAGTCCGTCCTGTGATGGAACGTCTGCATTCTGAAAACCCAAAGGGTGGACTTGTCATCAAGGCGGACAGTGCATCCAAAGTGGAGAAAGTACTTGCAGTGATGGAGGCAGCCAGGACACTGGGTATAGCCCAGGTTGCTATTGCCTCCGAAGAAGAATAGAGGAGGGTAAAAAATGGCCATAAGACTCAGCTTGTCTACCATTGTCGGCATTCTTGTCACACTCGCCCTGTTTTACCTGATGCAGGCATTAATCGCAGGTGCGGACAAAGCATTGAAGGAAGATGCAGTCGGCAATCTGGTCGACTTTGTCCGTGTCAAAGAGGAATTGGAAATACAGACGAAGTCTCGTCAACCCGAAAAACCACCTCCTCCAGACGAACCGCCCCCTGAAGTACCTCCAAGCAAATTCGAAACCGATGTCGATAGTGCCGGATATACACTGAACGACCTGAACATCACACCTGATGTCGACATACATGGGGGTGGATTCGGAATCAGCGATGGTGAATACCTGCCGATCGTAAAAGTGCTGCCACAGTATCCAAGGCGGGCACAGGCAAGAGGTATGAGTGGCTGGGTCATTCTGGAATTCACAGTGTCTGCACAGGGGATGGTTCAGGACCCGATTGTAGTCAATAACTGTGGTTGGGTTAAAACAGCGAGAACAGAAGGTGACTGCGAAGGCAAGCCTAATCCGGTGTTCGATTCAGCTGCCATAAAAGCTGCATTGAAATTCAAGTACAAACCAAAGATTATTGATGGTAATCCGGTAGACACAACCGGAGTCCTGCACAAACTGACATTTGATCTATCAGACGATGGAGTGTGACCATGATTAGGATAATAGTGATTGTCAGCCTTTTCTGGGTAATGCCAATCATGCTGTCCGGGATTGGCTTACCTGGTGTCCACGGCAGTAACGCGGTCGCTGAGGAAAAGAAAACCAGAAGAGTGCCGGCATTGCGGGAGCAGACCTATAAGAAACTCGCGGAAGCACAGATCATGATTGATCCCGAGTCCATGCCTCGCGAGGAAGGTGAACCACCACCGGAACCAACTGGCACCCCTCAGGACGCCGTCATTCTGCTAAAGGAAATGCTTGAAAGACGGGGTCTCAACTCGTACGAAAAGGCACAGATCTGGAATACACTGGCATTTGCCTACTATACCCTTGAGGATACGCCGAACACGATTCACGCTTACGAACAGATCCTTGCACAGGGTACGATCTCAGAGGCACTGGAACAGACCAGTTTGAGAACTTTGTTTCAACTATATTTTGCTGAGGAAAAATACGCCAAATCTATTGAATATATTGAGCGCTGGGAAGCACTGAAAGGAGAATTGGACCCTGGCGTCACTTTCATTAAGGCAACTGCCTATTTTCAATTAAAAAACTTCAGTGAATCACTCAAAAACGCCTTACTGGTAGAAGAACTTGCCATTCAGACCGAAACAACTATCAAGGAAAACTGGTGGTATCTGCAGATTGTGATCTATAGTGAACTCAATGATTACGACAATATCATCCCGGTTCTGGAAAAACTTATCCTGAACTATCCCAAGAAACAATACTGGATGCATCTCGCCGCTATTTATTCTGAAAAGGAAATGGATGATAAAGCACTGTCCGTCTATTATGCTGCATACCAGCAGGACATGCTTATCAGGGAACAGGAACTGGTGATTCTCTCCCAGAGAATGCTTAATGCAGAGATTCCTTATGAAGCTGCCTCGATAATGGAGGAGGGATTTGAATCAGGAATTATTGAAGAAAACCTGAAGAATATGAAGTTGCTGGCGATGGCATATACGATGGCGCAGGAAATGGATAAGGCAATTGATGCCTGGCGCAGAGCAACAGAATTTGCCGAGGATGGAGAGGTTTTTTATCGTCTGGCCCAGGCATTATCCAATGAGGACCGCCATAAAGACGCGGTTGAAGCATATCGTGCATCCCTGGAAGACAGGGAGATAAAGAATGTTTCCGATGTTCAGTTCTGGCTCGCAATTTCATTGATGAATCTTAATGAGTGGGACGAGGCAACAAGAGTTTTTAGAGAATCCGGAAAGGACCCAAAGAAGGCAAAGATGGTTAATCAGTATATCCGCTACATCAGAGGAGAAAAGAATCGTCTGGCTGAACTCGAGCGGATGAGAAGAGAAGGATAAGCTACAGGCAATAATTACTTCGCTGCATGGTCCTTACTTCGATATATATCTCTGTATCACCGGGCTTATCAATACCAGTAATGTGAGAATTATCAGAATCACAGTCGAAGGACGGTCCCAAAGGAAAGACCATTGCCCATCGGCCAACGTGATCGCTCGACGTAGATTATCTTCGAGAATACCCCCCAGAATAAAACCCAGCAGCATTGGCGCCATTGGAAAAGACAACAGTCTCAGGCACACGGCCGTAAAAGCTATCATGCTGAGCATGAGAATGTCGAAGGTGTTGAATGAAACGAGGTAAACTCCCATGATCGAGAAAAACAGGATGCCTGGGATCAACATCGTGCGAGGGATTGCCAGTATGCGAGCGATATAGGGTATCAACGGCAGATTAAGTGCCAGTAAAAAAAGATTACCGATATACATTGACGCAATGACTGCCCAGAAAATCCCGGGTTGGTCCACGAATAAACGAGGGCTGGGTTGAATACCATAAGCAATCAATGCACCCAGCAATATAGCTGTCGTACCAGACCCGGGAATGCCCAGTGTAAGCAGGGGTACGAATGATCCGGTACAGGCGGCATTGTTTGCCGTTTCCGGTGCAGCCAGTCCCTTTATATTGCCGGTACCGAATTGAGGACCGTCCCTGGTAAAATATTTCTCCATCCCATATGCAAGAAATGATGCAATGGTTGCTCCGGCTCCAGGCAGAATTCCTACGAAAAATCCAAGAAGTGAGCTTCGTCCGACAACGGGTGAAAGAGTCTTTACCTCTTGCCTGTCGAGTTTCATGCTGCCTCTGGTGACACCCTGAAATTTGTCGTTATCTCCACGCAAGACCATCAGTATTGCCTCTGCCATGGCAAATGTTCCCATTGCCAGCAGCAGAAAACTGATGCCGTCAATCAGGTCCATTCGGCCCAGTGTAAAACGCTGCACACCGGATGTAAGATCGGTTCCAACCGTGGACAAAGCGAGACCAAAACAAGTCATCAGCAGGGCTTTAAGATATTCTCCCCTTTTTGAGAAGGCGGATACCAGACAGAGGCCCAGCAGCATGAGTACAAAGTAGTCCGCTGATTGAAAACCAAGAGACAGTTTTGCAAGATAAGGCGCCGTCAGTACAAGTAAAACCGCAGCAATAGTGCCACCGGCAAAAGATGCATAGGCTGCTATTGCCAGAGCTTTGCCCGGTTGCCCGGAACTTGCAAGGGGATATCCGTCAAATGAAGTCGCCACGGTACCGGCCACTCCGGGTGCATTAATCAGAATCGAAGAAGTGGAACCACCGAATATTGCACCATAATAAACTCCAGCAAGCAGGATCATGCCACTTGCAGGTTCAAATCCATAGGTGATGGGAATCATCAGTGCGATTGCAGAAATAGGACCAAGACCCGGAAGCATTCCAATGATCGTACCAACAGCACAGCCCGAGAGGACAAGCAGCAAGTTCTGAACGCTGAGAATCGTCTGAAATCCAAGCAGGAGACCATCCAGCATCAGAGTATTTCTTGCAGAAGCAAGCCCGGACTGAGATGAATTTCAAGTGCATCCAGAAGAAACCAGAGACCCGCAACCAACAAGAGTGCTGAGACGCCCATTCGCCATATCCGACGTTCTCCCAGAATGATAAATCCAAGTATCAAAAACAGGAATGAGGCGACGATAAAACCCAGATAATCAAGCAACAGCCCGTATCCGGCAGTCATACCGAGCAGCAATAAAGCGGGAGAGAATTTTAACTGCCGAATGTCTGTCAGGTGTTCAGTATTCCCCGGCAGGATAAAAAGCAGCACACTGATGGCAAGTCCTGCGATCCCGATCAAGTATGGAAAAGTACGGGCATGAAAAGCTTCTTCTTCAGCCCAGAGATCAAGATAAATATCACCTGTAAAATGAGTGTAGATCAGGAAACAGCATATTAATAATATGATCCCGAACTTATAAGTATTCATATTCAATTAGTTATATAAATCTTCCAGAATCTACCTGAGGAAACCGAGTTCCTTCATCAAAGTGCCGATTTCAATTTCCTGTTGTTCCAGAAATTCATGGAATGCTTCACCCTGGATATGTAATTGAGCCCAACCGTTACGTTTTCTGACGTCAGAAAATGCGGGTGTTGCTATCACTTCAGCAATGGTGTCGATCATTTTGTCGTAAAGTTCCGGTGAATGACCTGGAGCAGCAAAGAATCCACGCCAGTTGGCAAAAGTCATATCCACACCCTGTTCCATGAGCGTTGGCAGTTCCGATGCTTCCTGCAGACGGGTTTCCGAGGTTACCGCCAGTATCCGGATCTCTCCGGACCGATGCATTTCGATGGCTTCGCTTAATCCTGTAGAAATTATTTGCGTTTCTCCAGTCAGCAGACCGATCATGGCTTTACCACCGCCATCGTAAGGCACGTAGACAACATCTCGTGGACTTCCGCCCGACAGTTTAAATGCGTTTGCGATCACAAAATGATCGGTACTGCCTCTTACTGAGCCACCGGCGACCTTGGTTAGCCGTGGATTCTTCTTGAATGCGGTAACCACATCCTTCCAGACGTTGAATGGTGAATCTTTAAGGACAGCAAAACAACTGTAATCGGCTATGACGGAAGCGACCGGTTCAAGGTCCCGAAAAGACTGTGGAAAGATTTTCTGTAAAGACCGCACCACCATCGGTGTGGAACTTATCAGCAATGTATTCTGCTGCCGGGGCGCCGTTTCAATCAGTTTTGCAATTGCCCTGCCACCACCGCCGCCTGACAGGTTTTCATAAGACACGTTGGCAACCAGTCCGGACTTGATCATGGCTTCGCCGACACCTCTTGCAGTGCCGTCCCAACCACCACCAGGACCTGCTGGTATCAGGAAATGTACCTTGTCCAGCAGATCACTGGCCTGTACATTCGTTATCCCGAATAGCAGGACCAGCAACAAGTGAATGGGGTGGATAATTCTGCAATATCGAATTTTGTTCATTGACAGTCTCCGGACAAGAATCAGATTATAAGATTATCCGGCACCCTATGATTGCCTGATCTCATGCCAGGCCCAATCCAGCCATAAAGTGAGTATTTCAATATCGGATACATCCACAGTTCCTCCTCCCCAAATGCGTAACCCGGGAGGTGCATCACGATATCCCGCAATGTCATAGGCAACTGATTCGTTTTCCAGTAACCCGACGAGTTCCTTTATTGCGGTACGTTGTGCTTCTTCATTCTGGTCCGTGAACCATGGGTCCACGATCTTCAGGCAGATTGATGTGCTTGATCGGGTATTGTTGGATTCAGCAAGGAAGGATATCCATTCGGTTTGTTCCACCCATTTTGCCAGCGCATCGAGATTCGTCCGGCTTTTATCTATCAGCGCCGGTAATCCACCGATGCTCTTCGCCCAGTCCAATGCGTCCAATTGATCTTCTACAGCAAGCAGGGAAGGGGTGTTGATTGTTGATCCAGCAAATATATCCCGGTTGAGCTTCCCTGATTTGGTGAGGCGGAAAATCTTTGGTAACGGCCTGCCGGGTTGCCAGTTTTCCAGTCTAGTGACTGCGTCTGGCGATAATGCGAGCATCCCTTGTCCGGCTTCACCGCCCAGCACCTTCTGCCATGACCAGGTCACCACATCCAGTTTCGGCCAGTCTATCGGCATGGCGAATACCGCTGATGTCGCATCACAGAACGTCAGCCCTTTTCGATCGTCAGAAATCCAGGAAGCATCCGGTACGCACACACCGGATGTTGTACCGTTCCATGTAAAGACGATGTCATGATCCTTGTTTGCCTGCCCAAGATCCGGCAATACACCATATTCAGTTGAATACACATGAACTGATTCAGGTTTCAACTGCTTTGTAATGTCCGTGACCCATCCATCACCAAAACTCTCCCAGGAGAATACATCCACTGGACGCATGCCCAACATGCTCCACAACGCCATTTCAAAAGCACCGGTGTCTGATCCTGGAACTATGCCCAATACATATTCATCGGGAATGGCCAGTATCTCCCGGCTGTCATCAATGACCTTCTGCAACCTGCTCTTGGGGCCCTGGGCGCGGTGTGAACGGCCCAGACTTTCCAGATTGAGTTTTGTCAGAGACCAACCAGGTCTCTTTGAGGCCGGACCTGAGGAAAAATTGGGATTGCCGGGTTTTATCGCTGGTTTCATCTTCATCCTGCCTGTTCTCGCAATAGCCTGAACGCCTCTGGTGGTCCCTTTCTGATTCGTTCAATGACCATCAGGGCACATGCCCCTGGCGAGTGCTCTGCCGTATTCACCTGCACATCATAGATGTTATGTGAATGGCAAATATTCATTTGTCCGTATGCTGTTCCAGGAAATCTTCCAGGTCTGTTGGATTCCCGTTTCTCGATCACTGGATAGGGGCATCTCACACCCACAAAATACAGTTTCAGACCATTGAATACAGACAAATAATCCATCAGAAATTCTTTCTCCATGACAATATCATCAATAATAATGTTGTTACCGGCACTGAGCATGGTTGCCATGGCTCGACGCATACCACGCAGCATTGTCAGGCCCATTTTACCGAATTCAATCCTGGTATAATGGATTCCTTCATCAATGACCGGGACAACATTTAGACCTTGTGTTCCCGTACTGCCTGACGGTGAATTCAACCCACGAAACCGGGCTGGCATCCCATCACGAAACTGGTCCAGAGCAATATGTAGAAATGGTTGCTCGAGTTGACCCTGCAGGGCATACGCCAAAGTGGTTTTCCCGGCACTTGAGGTACCATTCAGGAAAATCGCCATACCCGGAGATGTTGCGTTATCCACTGGAGATTGATTCGCCATAGCTGTTTTTATAGCGAGTCGTCAGGGATTTAACGTCTACATCATAGGTTTGCGTATCCATGTATTCAAGGTTTATTGCTGCCAACAGACATCCCAGACGGACACTTACCAGCGCGTCGTAGCCATGCATCAGACCATAAATATATCCTGCTCGGAAGGCATCACCGCATCCTGTTGGATCCGCAATTTTATGGCAGGTAACTGCATCAACATGCAGCATCGTACCATTTTCGAATACATCCACACCTTCAGCAGCACGGGTTATGATGATTCTTTTCATCATTTGCTCAAGGTCACTGGCTGTGAGTCCGGCGTTCTGCTTCAGAATCTCATACTCATGAAGATTGAATATCGCTGAATCCGACAGTAATAGCAACTCAAGTATGTCCTCTCTGCTGAATTCGGCAATACCCTGTCCCGGATCGAAGATGACCGGGATGCCAAGTTCATGCAAATCACGTCCCTGTCGCAACATTACAGGGGCATCCTCGGGCGCCAGAATTGCAATCTGACAGTCTTCTGTACCGTCTATATCCCGGGGAAGTTCTCGAAGAGGCGAGATTGATGCGCCGGCATGAAAGCATGTAATCTGATTACCGTGATCGTCACTGATTACCAAGGCGGTAGCGCATCTTGGAAATGACTGGTCAACAATAATATGATCAGAATTGACACCCAGTGCATTCAGATGCTGTTGGTAATGATCCAGGAAATCGGTACCTGCTGCTGAAAGAGGGATCACAGGAATATCCAGTTTCTTAAGCCCGTAGGTGATATTCATTCCACAGCCACCAAAGCTGGAACGCAAGTCTGCCAACTGAAGTGAGATATTCAGAGCCTCTATATCATATCGACTTTGATAAGAGGCGAATGACCCCCGATACCGACCGACATAATCCATGGCGACACTGCCGCATACCAATACCCAGGGTGGCATCAGGCAAGTACCCTGTCGTTGAATTCAGTACAGAGTTCCATGATCCTGTAAAGATCAGCATCACTGATATCACGATGCAGCACCCATCTCGAATCAGCAATGCAGACATCATGTTCCAGCAACCATGTTCCCAGTCTCTTCAGAACCTCATCAGGGAGTTTCAGAAACAACATGTTGGTCTGTGGCTGTTCCTCCAGTGCAAATAAGGGTAGCGCATTGAGACAATTTGCCAACGTTTCTGTACGTCGGTGGTCCTCCACCAGCCGGTCAATGTTGTGTTCCAGAGCATAAATGCAGGCAGCAGCCAGTATCCCTGCCTGTCGCATTCCTCCTCCAACCATTTTGCGCCATCTGCGGGCACGTCCGATGATGTCACCATCGCCCACTAAAACGGACCCCACAGGCGCCGCCAGTCCTTTTGAAAAACATATGGAAACAGTATCAAAATACTGGCATATCTCTTTGATATTCAAATTCAATTTAACTGCAGCATTGAATATACGTGCACCGTCCAGGTGTAAATCAAGATTGAATGATCGGGCAAGTTCAGCCGCTGATTTCAGATAATCCATGGAAAGTACCTTTCCCGACTGGGTATTTTCCAGGCAGAGCAAACGGGTATTTGCAAAGTGATGATCATCCGGTTTGATGACCTGCCTGATCTCCTCCAGTGCCAATTCTCCCCGGTCGTTGAATGGGACAGGCTGTGGTTGGATACCACCCAGCACAGCCCCTCCGCCAGCTTCAAAACGATAGGTATGAGCTTCCTGGCCAGCGATATATTCATCTCCACGCTGGCAGTGACTCAGTAGCGCAAGTAGATTTCCCTGGGTTCCACTGCTGACAAACAGGGCGGACTCCTTCTCTGTGATTTCCGCGGCAATAGCTTCCAGTCTATTCACCGTCGGGTCTTCACCGTAGACATCGTCACCGGTTTCGGCGTTGGCCATAGCCTCGAGCATCTCTGGCGATGGCCGTGTTACGGTATCGCTGCGTAAATCAATCATTGGTCCCCCGCCTGAAGTACGAAATGGATAGAATACATAACCATGGAGATTGCAAATAACAGATGCCGTGATATCTTTCGGGGACAAGGATACCGCAGTGTGGACAGGAAGAGCAGGGCAATTAAATGTATACCGGCATAATTCAGGGCATGGTACCTGTCAGGGCAATCACCTGGGAAGAGTCAATGTTACATTTCTCTCTCCAATTGCCGGCTGAACTTGTTGACGGGTTAATAACCGGCGCCAGTGTGTCAGTTAATGGCGTTTGCCTGACGGTAACTGAAACATCCGGCTGTGAAATCAGTTTCGATGCTGTTAGTGAGACGCTTGCAATATCCAATCTTGACAAGCTCACTATCGGTACCCTGGTCAATATTGAACGGTCGGCCCGATATGATGCTGAAATTGGCGGACACATATTGTCTGGTCATATCGTTGGTACTGCCAGAATACAGGCTGTCAATAAGAGACCTGGCAATTATAGAATGACTTTTGCCGGTGACTCGAAATGGCTTAAATATTTGTTTTTGAAAGGGTTCCTTGCTATTAATGGCGCCAGTTTGACCATTGCAGAACTGGATATGGAGGCAGGAATCTTTTCTGTTAACCTGATACCGGAGACGTTGCTGCGTACTAATTTTTCTCTTCTTGAAGAGGGTGATGAAGTCAATATTGAAGTGGACTCACAGACACGGGTAATCGTGGATACGGTCGAACGCATCATGGCGGACCGATATTGAATCTGATTGAGTAACACGGTAATTAGAGTATGATACGCGCCTTCTGAGATAATGCGCAGTGATATGGTCAGAATACGATTCTTTGATACCTACGAACGTGAAGTCCGTGACTTTGAACCGTTAAATCGGGATGAAGTCGGCCTCTACGCCTGTGGCCCAACGGTTTATCACTATGCGCATATTGGCAATCTCAGAACTTACATCTTTGTTGATCTTTTACGACGATGTCTTGAGATGGCTGGATATACTGTTCACCACGTAGAAAATATCACTGATGTTGGACACCTCACTTCGGATGCTGATACCGGTGAGGACAAAATGGAAATCGGGTCTCGAAGAACCGGTATGAATGCATGGGAAATGGCGGAATTTTATGCCGATGCATTCAAGAGTGACCTGGAAAGTCTGAATATCCAGTCACCAGAGGTATGGTGTAAGGCCACGGATCATATCCAGGAACAAATCGATTTTATCAAGGATCTCGAACAGAAAGGGTATACCTATCCAACAAAAGACGGGATCTATTTCAATTCCCGAAAACTGAATAACTATGGTCACCTTGCACGTTTAGACACTGCCGGACTGAAGGCAGGGGCGAGAGTCAAGCAGGGAGAACGACAGTTTGTCACTGATTTTGCGTTGTGGAAGTTCTCGCTGCCGGATGAACAACGCCAGATGGAGTGGGACAGCCCGTGGGGAAAAGGCTTCCCGGGTTGGCATATCGAATGTTCAGCCATGTCCGCACATTATCTGGGTGACTTTTTTGATATTCACTGTGGCGGCATGGATCATATTCCCATTCACCATACGAACGAAATTGCACAGACAGAGGCCAGCAGGGGTACACGTCTGGCCAATTTCTGGATGCATGGATATTTTCTGAAGATGGACAAAGCAAGGATGTCCAAATCTAGTGGGGATTTTCTGCGCTTGCAGAGTCTTCTGGACGCGGGTTATGAACCACTTGCGTATCGATATTATTGCCTGACAGCCCATTATCGCAGTGAGCTATCATTTAGTTGGGAAAGCCTGGATGCCGCGAATACCACCCTGCAAAGACTATATTCAACGGCATTCGAATGGGGGGAAGCAGGTGATATTTCAATTCCCTTTCTATCCCGATTCCAGGAACATATTTTTAATGACCTCAATTTACCCAGAGCGTTGTCTGTGGCCTGGGAACTGATACGCTCCGATGAGCCAGACAGTGTCAAGAAGGCTACCCTGTTGAAATTTGATGAGGTGTTCGGTCTGGATATCGCCGGGTGGGAACCGATTGATGTTCTGATACCGGACGAAGTACAACGGTTGGTTGATGAACGTCTGGCAGCAAGGACCATCAAGGATTGGGCTCTTGCCGACCAGCTTCGGACCAGAATTGCAGAACTAGGATTTTCGGTGGAGGACTCTGAAACGGCGACAACAGTCAGGCCATTGAGTTAGTCCACTGGACTGCTTAAACAGGTACCTCCATCACGTTTGAATTATGCTTTTCAGCATCTCACTGGTTGTTAACAGGGTAGGGTACCCTCTATAATCCCCCCACGGAAACGAACGGTCCTTGACTCGTCCAGGAGCTCGATTATTACCAGCAACGCTTTCTTTCGTTCCATTCAGGATCAGCAGATAGAGAAAAATACTCTGCTTTGTATCGGATTGGACCCTGACCCCCTCCAATTTCCTGCCGCAATAAAACAGCACCACAATCCATTCTTTACATTCAACAAGGCGATCATCGATGCCACCCACGATATTGCCTGCTGTTATAAACCACAGATTGCGCACTATGCCGCACAGGGTCGTGAACATGAACTGCTCATGACTATTGACTATATCAAAAGCCTGGGAATGCCGACACTGCTGGATGCCAAACGCGGGGACGTTGCGCCCACCGCTGCCATGTATGCCATGGAATTGTTTGAGCGATATGGAGCAGATGCCATCACTATCAATCCTTTCCTTGGAATGGATTCTATGGCGCCGTTTCTGGACCACGCGGACAAGGGAGTGTTTATCCTGTGCCGTACATCCAACCCCGGAAGTTCGGAATTGCAGAATATGGTTTTCTCCAATGGCCTTCGACTCTATGAACATATCGCAAAGCTTGCCGTTGAGAAGTGGAACTACAACGGTAATGTCGGGTTGGTTGTAGGCGCAACATGGCCTGAAGAGTTGAAAAAGATCAGGCAATTGACTGGAAACACCACCTTTTTAGTCCCTGGTGTCGGTAGCCAGGGAGCCAGTATCAAAGCCATGATGCGTGCAGGATCAGGAGGCGGGATGCTCGTAAATGCTTCCAGATCCATTATTTTTGCAAACAATGAGGATTTTGCAGCTGCTGCCAGGCAAAAAGCCATAATGACGCGGGATGAGTTAAACCAATATAGAACAACTTCTGGAACTACTTTAATCCCGACTCTGAACTGAGGCTATTTGGGGCGACTACCGGTAGTCAGGTCTCTGAACTTGTCAATAATGGTTTCGTATTTATAGTCTGTGAATTCACCAGCGTCGAGATACACGCCATGTTCATTACAGGCTTCGTACCAGATGTGGGGTTGTTTCCCAACCGAGACGTTGGACATTCTTTTGCCACAACGAGGACAGTCTATATCTTCAATTTCATTAAATTTCCTGCCGATGTCAGGATCACCACTGTCGATGAATTCAGACATCCATTTGTCCTTGAGGGCTTCGGCTTCACCGGTGTCAAACCAGATTCCTTTGCAGTTGGTACACCTGTCAATGACCAATCCACGACCGTAGGTTGCTTCTTCCATTTCTGAATGGCACTTAGGGCACTTCATAATTCACCTTGATGTCAGTGGTTACAAAAAGAATTTCAGGCAGTATACCCATTTTGAGAATTTTTTCATCATGTCAATGATTGAATACGTATTGCCATGCGCAATACATAACTACGTATAATATATATTATGTTAAATTATTGATATTATGCCAGGGTTCTTGAATTGAGGGCTGCAACAACACCTGTTCTCCGGGATAATGATCAATGAACGGGCAGACTTCACGGATAATGAGCGAGTATTTTCGACAATTATTTATCAACGATACTCCCCTGCTCGATGTCCGCGCCGGGACCGAGTATGAAAAAGGAGCATTCCCCACAGCGACCAATATACCGGTACTGAATAATCAGGAACGTCATGACGTTGGTGTCATTTACAAAAAGCATGGTCCTGCTGCGGCGGAAGCACTTGGACACCGTCTCGTCTCCGGAGTCGTACGTCAACAACGATTGCAGCAATGGATACGGTTTATCGAGGAGAACCAGAATACACATCTGTACTGTTTTCGCGGTGGTAAAAGATCCGGAATTGTCTGCGAATGGCTGCAGGAAGCCGGGTTTATTGTCCCGAGAATTGATGGTGGCTACAAAGCCATGCGCTCATTCCTGCTCAATCAGTTTACTACTCTTCCATCATTTCTCGTGGTTTCCGGGCATACAGGTGTTGGTAAAACGGAATTTCTGAAAAATTTTACCGGTTCAATCGACCTGGAAGGATTGGCTAATCATAGAGGGTCCGCTTTCGGTAAACGTTTACAGGGCCAACCTGCACAGATTGATTTTGAGAATGCACTCGCCATAGAAATTATCAAACGAATTTCAAAAGAACAGCTTCCAGTGGTGCTTGAAGACGAAGGCAGGTTAATTGGCAGGATCATGATACCGAACAATGTCAAGGCTGCCATGGATACGTCTCCTGTTGTGGTTTTGAAGGAAGACCATAACAGCCGTGTCGAGAGGATTCTGAAAGACTATATTCTGTCGCAGTATGATGATCTGGAGACCTTGTATGGGGCTGAAGCTATCAGATACCTCGGGGAAGAACTGCTGACGGCGACAGATGCCATCAGGAAACGGCTCGGTGGTGTTACTCATAAAAAAGTCAGAAAGCTGGTAACCCAGGCTCTTTCGCAACATGAACTCGGCAAACCAGATGCTCATCGAGGCTGGATCAGCGTATTGTTGGAAGTCTATTACGATCCGATGTACAGCTATCAACTTCGACAGAAACAGGAGCGTATCGTATTCCAGGGCTCACGAGAGGCCATATTAGACTGGTTTTCCTGGTACGCTCAATAACTCTTTTCCTGACCCAATACCTGTTCACTGATGTAGGATTTAATCAGTTCGTGACTGACAGGCGTGAGCACCGGGATCATGATTTCCCGTAAATAACGTTCAACATGAAATTCTTTGGCATATCCCATACCGCCATGGGTCAATACAGCCTGTTTACAGGCTCTAAACGCAGCCTCGGCAGCCAGAAATTTAGCACTGTTTGCCTCGGCCCCACAGGGTTGTCCATCGTCATACAGAGTGGCAGCTTTGAATACCATCAGGTGTGCAGCTTCCAGTTCCATCCAGTTGACTGCCAGTGGATGTTGAATTGCCTGATTCCGGCCAATTGTACGATCAAAAACCACCCTTTCCCTGGCGTAGCCAGATGCTTTTGCAAGGGCGGCCTGTCCGAGTCCCACCGCTTCTGAAGCAATCAGAATCCGTTCTGGATTCAATCCGTGCAGCAGGCATTTCCAACCCTCCCCCTCCTCCCCGATTCTGTCTTCAACGGGTACAACAAGATCGTCGATAAACAGAGCATTGGAATCGACGGCTTTTCGTCCCATTTTTTCAATCAGGCGTACCTCAACCTGATCCCGGTTCAGATCTGTGTAGAACAGGGTCAACCCTTCTGATGGTTTCCGGCAATCAGCCAATTCCCGGGTGCGGACGATCAACAGAATCTTGTTGGCGGTTTGCGCGGTTGTGGTCCACATCTTGCGCCCGTTGATGACATAATGATCACCGTCCCTGACTGCCCGTGTCTGCAATTTTGTGGTGTTGAGTCCAACATCCGGTTCTGTTACACCGAAGCAGGCTCTGTCCTGTCCCTTTATCAGAGGTGGTAGTAAACGACGTTTTTGTTCATCGGTTCCAAATACAACAATTGGATTGGGACCAAACAGATTGAGATGTATGGCAGACGCCCCGCTCATACCGGCGCCGGATCGAGCAATGGTATGGGCCAGTATTGATGCTTCCAGGATGCCGAGTCCGGCGCCACCGTATTCTTCCGGCATGGCAATACCCAGCCAGCCGCCTGCGGTAATTGCTGCAACGAATTCCTCTGGGAACAGTCCATCCGTGTCTCTTGCAAGCCAGTAATCATCGTCAAACCGGTTGCAGACTTTTTCTATCGCATCACGGATGGCGAGTTGATCTCCATGTAAATTAAAGTTCATAATTTTGTTTAGTTAAAATCTGTATTCTATTGAAATAGAAGGATGTTTAAAAACAATATAGAAAATACCTTATATACTATGAGTCCTGTTTTCAACGATTTTCAGAAATGATCTTGCATGCAATTCTTCCATGGTGATTCCAGTTGACAGGACTTCTTCTTCCGTTAACGCACCGCAATTTACGCCTGCGATAAAAAAGTTGAGCAGCCCCTGTGCGGACGCCGCATCGTCAAACGTATTTCCCACCATGGACGCCTGTGCAGCCTGGTTGATAAATTTTAACAAACGGTCCGTGGCATCAGAGAGTCCGCTTAAAAAAAAGTAATACACTGCTGCATAACGAACTGGCAATTGCGCGGGATTCAGGTCCCAACTCTGATAAAAGCCAAGCCGAAGGGAGTGC
>JAPOOX010000183.1 GCA_026713185.1 Gammaproteobacteria bacterium | reverse complement strand
GGCTTTTCATCCCACAGTCGACTGATCCATTCTCCGTATTCCAGACGAATCTGAAATCGGTAGCCACCGGCAACTTTCTTCAATTCAAAGCCCCGGTCGATGCAACTGTCACTGATGTCATCCAGGACCTGTTGTAGTTCAGCGCGTGTTGGTTGCTCCTCTACAAACAGCCCAATCATGTGATCAATGCTGAGCGGACCGTCAGCAGCGAGAATCGCGCCCTCGATGATTTGTTGTAAAGGAAGTGTACTCATCTTGCCTCTATGGATGGCGCCTCGTGCGACTTGACGTGTATGGGAGAAAATAATTCGGTTTGTACAATGTCCAGCAGTGATGCCCGCATCAATTCCATTACTGCGATAAAAGTAACCACAACACCGGCACGTCCTTCCTGTAAGTCAAACAGAGAACTGAATGGTACAAACTGATCATCTGCACGGCTGGTCAGTTCCAGGATTTGTGACATGCGTTCCCGGGTCGATAACGGTTCAAAAGAGATCTGGTGGGTGGTTGAATTGCTGGCTCGATTGAGTACCCGCGCCAACTCAACCAGCATCTCCCGGAGTTGAATTGTCGGCACTGGTTTAGGTTTATACGGGACCGATGCATCAGCCGAGGCGATCCAGAAATCCCGATTCATTCGTGGTTGTTCATCCAGGTCCAGGGCGGCGTTTTTGAAGCGTTCATACTCCTGAAGACGTCGGATGAGTTCCGCACGCGGGTCTTCCTCTTCCTCGATGTCGTCCTGACGCGGTAATAACATTCTGGATTTGATCTCGGCCAGCATCGCTGCCATCACCAGATATTCCGCGCTCAGCTCAAACTGAAGGTCTTCCATCAATTCGATGTATTCCATGTATTGTCGGGTAATCTCGGCAACCTGGATGTCCAGAATATCCAGATTCTGTCGGCGGATGAGGTAAATCAGCAGGTCCAGCGGACCTTCGAATGCATCGAGTATGATTTCCAGTGCGTTCGGGGGGATATAGAGATTCTGAGGTATATCAATCAGTGGTTTCCCATCAACCACTGCAAAAGGCAGTTCCTGTTGAACCTTGCGTTGACCCTTTGCATGCGCTGGTTTCGTCTCGTATTTTTGCGCCATAATCGTCTACCTGTAGTCAAGTCCCATGGCAGTGCGCACTTCCTCAAGAGTTGATCTTGCGATGATGCGCGCCTTTTCACAACCTTCCGCGACAATACTCTTTACCAGATTTGGATTGTCTTCATACTGACGAGCCCGTTCCATGATGGGTTGCTGTTCTTTCAGCACTGAATCAATCAATGGCTTCTTACAATCCATACAGCCTATGGATGCTCTGGTGCAGCCATCTGTCACCCACTTTCGGGTGTCCTCGTCAGAATAAATCCGGTGCATATCGAACACGGGGCACTTGTCCGGGTCTCCGGGATCTTTTCTGCGAACTCGAGCCGGGTCTGTCATCATGGTCCTGAGTTTCTTTTCGATGGACTCAGGTTCCTCGCGCAGCCTGATGGTATTGCCGTAGGACTTGGACATCTTCTGCCCATCAAGACCGGTTACCAACGGCGTTTCTGTCAGTAACACATCCGGTTCCGGCAGAATTACCTTACCACCCCCCTCCAGATAACCAATCAACCGGTCCCGGTCACCATGCGACAGATTCTGCTGATCAGACACCAGCGCCTGCGCCGTCTTCAGTGATTCCTGCTGACCCCTTTCCATGTAGTCGCGACGTAACTCCCGGTATAACCTGGCGTTCTTTCTGCCCAGTTTCTTAATCGCGCCTTCCGCAAGTTCCTCAAATCCCGGGTCTCGTCCATAGATGTGATTGAACCGGCGTACCAGGTCCCGTGTCATTTCAACATGCGGCACCTGGTCTGCACCCACGGGCACGTTACCTGCCTTATACATCAGAATATCCGCACTCTGCAGCACGGGATACCCCAGGAATCCATAGGTGGACAAATCCCGTTCATTGTGGCTCCTGGATGTCAAGTCCTTGAAGCTTGGCACCCGTTCCACCCAGCCCAGTGGTGTGATCATGGAGAGCAGTAGATGCAGTTCCGCATGTTCAGGCACTCTGGATTGTATAAACAGTGTGGCGGACCCTGGATTCACACCTGATGCCAGCCAGTCAATCAGCATCTCCCACACATTTTCCTGAATGATTCCGGTTTCTTCGTAGTGAGTGGTCAGGGCGTGCCAATCAGCGACGAAGAACATGCAGTCATATTCATGCTGCAACTTCACCCAGTTTTTAAGGACGCCATGATAATGGCCAAGATGTAAACGACCGGTGGGACGCATACCGGAGAGGACACGATTTTGTGCTTCTATCAGACTCAATTCTGGACCTGCTCCACAGAATGTGGAATTTGAATCAACATATTTTACAGATTCCAGCAGCAGATTACAGATTTACCGAATGTTAAAAATTTTGTCGCGGAGCAAACAGACCGGCTTATCTGGATTATCTTCGTCATGTTTGATAAGTGCTTGTTTTATTAACGAGTGTATTCCGCGGTCTCGAAAACACCTCGTCCCTGTCTTGTAATTTTCGGGACACCCGTTTCGAAATTCACCACCGTGGTGGGTTCGAGCCCACAGAAACCACCGTCAATGACGAGATCCAGCTGGTGCTCTAGCAGGTCACGGATCTCCAATGGATCCGTCAGTGGGTACTCATCTCCCTGCAGAATCAGTGTGGTACTCATCAGCGGCTCACCCAGTTCCCGCAGTAAAGCCTGACAGATCTCATTCTCGGGTACGCGCAGCCCAATGGTTTTCCGCTTTGGATTAATCAGTCGCCTCGGCACTTCCCGGCTGGCGGGAAAAATGAAGGTGAAGGGACCCGGGGTTGATGACTTCAGCAATCGATAGGAACTATTGTCGACGCGCGCATAAACTCCCAGATCGGAAAGGTCCCGGCACACCAGGGTAAGGTTGTGCTTGTCATCCAGACGTCGAATCTGGCGAACTCTATCCAGTGCCTTCTTGTCCCCGATGTGGCATCCCAGTGCATAGGCTGAATCTGTCGGGTAGGCAATGACACCGCCGTTGCGCACAATTAACGCTGCCTGGTGTATTAAACGCGGTTGCGGGTTCTCAGGATGGATTCTAAAAAACTGACTCATGTCATCTCGCCAACCAGATCTGTTTAAAGGTTCATCTAATAATAAAGTCTGAAATGAATTATTATTAGTGGACTGTAACATTTCTGGTCACGCAGTATGAAACAATTCGTCGAATTTCTGCCAATTGCACTGTTTGTCGCAGTCTACTTCTATACGAAAGACATATACCTCAGTACCGCAGTACTGATGGCGGGTATCTGTGTACAGGTAGGCTACGAATATGCACGCTTTCGGGAGGTCGGAAAGCAGACTAAAATAATCTTCTGGGTCGCAATAATATTTGGTGGCGCCACACTGTTGTTCCGAAATCAGGCGTTTATTCAATGGAAACCAACCGTAGTAAACTGGTTGTTCTGCCTTGGCCTGCTGGCCAGCCAGTTTTTTGGCAGGCAAAATTTTCTACAGAAATTGCTGGGAGATAAAATTCAGCTTCCCGGCCACGTCTGGCGGAATCTTACCCTTGGATGGGCCGCAGGATTCTTCCTGGCAGGCTTGTTGAATCTGGTAATCGCCTATGGCTTCAGTCTGGACTTCTGGGTAAGTTATAAACTGATTGGTGGATTTGCCATTACTCTGATCTATATTATTCTCACCATGATTTACCTGATTAAGGGCGGATACCTCCAGGAAGAAAACCCTGGGATGCTGCCCGGGAACAGCGAACGTAGCAAGAGCGAGCTTGATTGAGTTATATTTTCCCGGCAGTCATCCGCAAGTGGCTGGATGTGGATTCCGGCTACCTCGACAGGCTGTTCAGACATTAATTGGAGCAAATTTATGTTGTATGCGATTATCGGCCAGGATGTCGAGAATTCCCTGGAACGCCGAAAGCTGAGTCGTCCCGATCATCTGAAAAGACTTGAAGCGCTCAATCAGGCGGGTCGGCTGGTTCTGGCAGGCCCTCTTCCAGCCATCGATAATGACGACCCGGGAGATGCCGGGTTTACAGGGAGTCTGGTGGTAGCCGAATTTGATAACCTTGCAGCTGCCGAATCCTGGGCTGGCAAAGATCCCTATCAGACCGCAGGCGTTTTCGACAGCGTAATCGTCAAACCCTTTAAAAAGGTCTTACCCTGAAACATGTCTGATTTTCGGGTTTCTCCTGGCACGATGGCTTTCCTGAAACGGGGTATCCAGGGATGAAAACCAGACTCAGTGTCAATCTCAATAAAGTCGCCCTGATTCGCAATTCACGGGAGACTGCAATTCCGAGTGTTGTCGATGCCGCGATGACCGCCATCAAGGCCGGTGCGGATGGCATCACAGTACATCCCAGACCGGATATGCGGCACATCAGACCGTCCGATGTTCATGATCTGGCAGAACTCCTGTCCCGGGATGATTATCGCCACATAGAATTCAATATAGAAGGCAACCCCTATGCCGGTCCCCAGGACAACGGTTATCCCGGATTCATGGAACTGGTCAGGAGTGTCAAGCCACACCAGGCCACGCTGGTGCCGGACGATCCAAACCAGCTTACTTCTGATCATGGCTGGGACCTCACCCGTGAATCCGGTCGTCTGAAGCTGCTTCTTAAGGATCTGCAGGCACTCAAAATCCGCGTGAGCCTGTTCATGGATCCGTCTGCTGAGCAACTTGAGCTCGCTGCCCGCCTGGGTGCTGATCGAATAGAGTTCTATACCGGACCCTATGCAGAACATTTCGGGACATCAGCGCAGCAGTCAATACTGGGCGAATTTGCCGCGGCCGCAGACCTAGCGAACCGTCTGGGGCTTGGTATCAATGCCGGACACGACCTGAATCTCGAAAATCTCGCCACATTCTGTCAGGCAGTATCCCCGGTTGCCGAGGTGTCCATCGGTCATGCCATTATCAGCGACGCTATCTGGTTCGGGTTGGAGGAAATCGTCTGCCGTTATGCCAGGATTCTGCAGGAAACATAATTTGGCGACTGTTGGGCAAATCGGTATGATGTCCGGGAATTCCATTTAATAATAATCAGTCGTCAAGTGTTATGAGATCATCAATAAACTTCATTATTTCCATTCTGGTTGGCATAGTCGCCTTTTTGCTGGCCGGCTACATTCGCACCGAGTCTCTGGTTATCCCCGGCGACAGCGCCGGATTCCTGGAACTGTTCATCATCATTGCTGCCGTTTTCGCAGGTTGTCTCATCGCTTCCCGCGGTGATAGCGAAGAGACTATGGACGCTCGGGAGACCGGTACTGTCAAGTGGTACAATGTCAAAAAGGGATATGGATTCATCACCCGGGACCAGGGCGATGATGTTTTCGTCCACCACCATAATATCGAAGGCAGCAGGCATGCCATCTTCGACGGCCAGCGGGTCAGTTTTATCGTGATATCCGGTGAAAAGGGATTACAGGCGGACGAAGTTACCCCTGAGGCTGCCCGTGAACCGCGACAGTAGCAAGGGCGAGACTGATTGAGTCATATTGATGGCATTGTCTACCTGCAACGACAGACCAAGGGTCGCAACGGAAAATCCGTTGTCATCATCAGCGGGCTTTCACTTGCCCGGGAACCTCTGGCGAAACTGGCCAAATCCCTGAAATCAAAATGCGGCGCCGGTGGGACAGTTGAAGGATCCAACATCCTGATACAGGGAGACAAGCGGGATATTCTCAGGAAAGAACTGGAAAAACTCGGCTACACCGTAAAACTGAGTGGCGGCTGAAGTCTTCCCATGCCCTGAATGCTATTCACTGAATACGCGGACATTGATCACACCCTCTATGGCCAGAATGCTCCGGACCAGCTCGTCCGTCGGCTTTGATTCGATATCAATCAGATTGTAGGCCACATCATCCCGGCTCTTGTTCAGCATATCGATCACATTGATATTGCGGTCGGCGAGTATCGACAGGACACTACCGAGTATCCGGGGTACATTTCTATTGGCCAGTGCAAGTCGATACCCTGAATCACTTCGTTCCAGAGACAGATCCGGGAAATTGACGGAATTTCTGATATTGCCATTCTCAAGGAAATCGAGTACTTGCTCAGCGACCATCACGGCACAGTTCTCCTCAGCCTCATCAGTACTCGCACCGAGATGTGGCATCGCCACCACACCAGGCTTGCCCATCAATTCCGGCGTAGGGAAATCAGAAATGTATTGCGATATCCTGCCGCTATCAAGAGCCTCTGATATCGCGTCATTATCCACGATTTCCTCTCGTGAAAAGTTCAGCAGGACAGCACCTTCCCTGAAGCTGCCAAGCGTCTCCTGGTTAATCATGCCGCGAGTGCTCTCAAGAATGGGAACGTGCAGGGACACGATGTCCGATTGTGCAAACAATTGTTGCATAACGTCCATCTTCTGTACCCGCCGGGATAACCGCCAGGCGGCTTCCACGGAAATAGCCGGATCATAGCCGAGTACTTCCATATCCATATTCAGCGCCATTTCCGCCACCATGGAACCGATGGCGCCGAGACCCAGAACTCCGAGGGTTCTGCCTTTCAATTCCCGACCCTTGTAGCGCTTTTTATTGGTTTCCACCAGTCTGTTGACGTCGGTTTTGTCTGTGTTGTCATCCAGTGTGGATACAAATTCAATGCCGGGAATAATTCCCCTGCAGGACAACAGCAAACCGGCCATGACCAGTTCCTTGACCGCATTGGCATTAGCACCCGGCGTATTGAACACGACAATGCCCAGTCCAGTGTATTCGGATACAGGAATATTATTGACGCCCGCTCCTGCTCTGCCCACCGCTCGCAGAGAAGCTGTTGCATCTTTAATCGTCAGTTGATGACTGCGGACCAGAATAGCGTCCGGGTCAGCTATTTCAGACCCCAGTTCGTAATCCCTGCCTGGGAATATGGCCAGTCCCTTTTCTGAAAGGTTGTTGATTGTCCGTATCTTGTACATAGATCTGGTGTTCCTGTTAATGACTTCACGTCCCTTTGCTTACGGCTTTAATCAAATCCGTGATGACGGCAACGCTGTCGATAACCTCAAATTCCGCCAGCTTTCTTGTGATTGCTGCGCGTTCGTCATAGACGGAATCGACCAGATTCAGGAATTTTTCATTATCCAATTCTGATTCTTCAAGCATCCTGCTGAATCCCTGCCCGGTAAATGTACGGGCATTGTCTAACTGGTCACCCCGGCTGACCGAAGATGACAGTGGAATCAGAATATGTGGTTTTCGCGTTACCAGCAGTTCGTAGAGAGAATTTGCGCCGGCGCGGGCAATTATAACATCTGCTGCCGCGAGTACATCACCAAATTCTTCAAAAAGGAACTCCTGCTGACGATATCCCCCGATCTTTTCCAGTGAACTATCGAGATTGCCCTCGCCAACCACGTGTACTACCTGGAATTTTGCAATCAGTTGATCCAGTACATCCCTGATCTGACGATTGATACTGACCGCCCCCAGACTGCCACCGAACACCAGCAGTACCGGTTTTCCGTCGTCAAGACCCAGTGCTCTCCTGCCCTCATCGGACCTGCCACCGAGTAGATTTTCCCTGACCGGGGTACCGGTGACTACAACCTTGCCTTCTGGCAGATAACGCCTGGTCACTGCAAAGTTGACGCATATTTTTTTCAGTAATGGGAAACAGAGTTTGTTCGCCAGACCCGGGGTTACATCCGACTCGTGTCCTATTGCCGGAATTCTGGCCACCCAGGCGGCAAAAATCACGGGTACAGCGACAAATCCCCCCTTGGAGAAAACCACATCCGGACGTTCCCTGACACAGATAACGAGACTCTGCAGAAATCCAATGACAATCCGCAATGGATCGACGAAGTTTCGCCAATCGAAATATCGCCGTAGTTTCCCGGTGGCTATGGCATGATACCTGACATTGATTCTGTCCATTATCTGCCGTTCGATACCGTCCGCAGAACCCACATAGACAATGTCCCATCCCGCAGCCCTGAGATTCTCAATCAATGCGATATTCGGAGTAACGTGACCGGCGGTGCCGCCGCCTGTGAATAGAATTTTCATACCACCACCGGCTCAGATGCCCAGCATTTCTTTAACCAGGGGGATAGTCACTTTTCTCTGTTGTACCAGGGTTTCCTCATCAAGACGTTCCAGTAAATCTATCAGACTACTTAAACTCCGCGGAGTGCGACCCATGATGAACTTGCCAACCTCTTCACTGAGCCTGAATCCCCGGACTACGGCTCTTTGCTGCAATACATGAAGTTTTTGCTCATCGCTCAACCGGTCTGTCTGAATGGACATCGCCGCCAACAAACGGGAATGCAGATCCTGCAGGCGGATGGGTAACGCCTGTACCGGCATGGCGGCACTGATTATCAGATTTCCGCCGGCATCCCTGACCGCGTTGATCAGGTGAAACAGGTCCAGTTGCCATTGATCATCGCCGGTCACTGTATCCATATCATCAAGACAAACGACCTGGACTGATTCCAGCCCTTTCAATACACCAGAATCGTATTCTTCCAGACTGTCCAGAAAAATCGCTGAGTGACCTGCTTTACGGGCCTGGTGACAACAAGCCTGCAACAGGTGACTGCGACCACTGCCGGGATGACCCCAGAGGTAAACCAGACCTGAAGAAACAGAGAGCCGTTCTCCTGCCTCTCCCAGGTAACTGTCAAAAGTTGCGTCGTCGCGGAGACGGATGCCAAGCAACATCTGCCGGATCATGATGAGAGTGCCGGATCATATTGTGCTGTCCGTGTGCGCAGACAGTGAACCATCAGGTAATCCCTGGCGTAGATAATAGACAAAAGCTTGTGTATGTCAGTCATTTATCGTCCAGGAAATTAATAATATCGCTCGTCGAATCTCAGTTTGTCAGTCCACACCCACAGGTAGATAATCCCATCTATGAAAGTGGTCAACGCGACCATCCAGAACAGCGCCGGCATCACCCATGGCGCTATTACCGGTTGCAAAGCGGCAGTGATCAGGAGACAGGTGATGAGGATTATCTGCATTGCGGTGGTTACCTTCCCGATCATCAGCGGTTTTACTTCCGGGAAACCCGCCAGCAGGGTATAAATGAACGCACCAAAGATCACGACAAAATCCTTGACCAGCATCAGGCACATCAACAGCATCGGCAGGTGTCCTGTGTAAACCAGAGACACGGCAACTCCCAGAACCAGAAGTTTATCCGCCACGGGATCAAACATCTTGCCAAAGGCACTTTCCCAGTCATATTTACGCGCCAGATATCCATCCAGTCCGTCGGACAGCCCGGCTGCTATAAAGAGTATCAGGGCAAGACCAAAAGCATCCTGTACTATGCTGAATGCGACAGGCAGTACCATCAGTACTCTGGTGACGGAGAAGATATTGGGTATATGGCGCCATTGCATGGAGAATCTCACACTTCCATCTCTGAAAACCTCAGGGCAACCAACGATAATACAGCATGCTGTCGCTATCACCGGTTCTAATCAACGACAGCTTTTTGTCAAGTTCAATCGTTTCCACCAGTTGCCGGCGCTGGCCTTCAATGCTGAGCCGGAATTCTACTTCGTTTCCTCTGGTTTCCATTACCACTGTATCCAGCACCGGCGTCAGGGATTCCAGGTATTCGCTCAATCCGGCATAGTCTTCCAGATCGTCAATGGCCTCGACGCGCATGGTGACGACATCTCTGGAAGAGTCCAGAGCATATCGCCTGGCCAGTGCATCTGCCAGGCGGTCCACCATGATCCTGGTGATTTCCTCGCTGCTGGAAGAAACATTTTCAGCCATCAGCCAAGTCGTATCAATGCGGTACGACCAGTAAGCACTCCAGCGATCCAGATCATCCACCTGAATCCGTCCCATGATGATACAATCCGGATTGTATCGCACCGATGCATCGTCAACACGGTCATGGAAGGTTCCCCAGATCTCGGCAGTGGAAATTATTGCAGTATCCTCCAGGTCCAGCAATGGGAACAGGAGTGGCAAACCGCGAAGTTTCGCCTGATTTTTGAGTTGCTGCACGAATTCGCCTTCATCAGATTCTCCCAGAATGCGTCGGCCCTGATCATCGCTGACAGCGATCCATAACAAAACACCCGGGCGATTGCTTCCCCAAACCGGGAATCCGGCACTACGCAGCAACCTTGCCACCGCACTGGGGTCAAAATGGACTTTGAGTATCAGGGTGTTAATGGGTTCTCCATCAATCAGCAATGTCCTGTCCGTGGTCTCATAGCCGTATTGATTATAATATGACGATGGATCCTTCAACGCATCCGCAACCAGATTGTCAGATATCACTCCAGGTGTTCCAGATACCCTTAACAGAACCTGCTGTAATCCCGATCGGGCGCCCCGGTTCAACCAGCTTTGGCTTCTATCCGTGACCAGCACTTCGGCGACATAGAGATCCTCTACCGGCAACGCATAACAGATGCGCGTGATGCACAGCAGACAGAGCATTGCCAATGTCAGGGAACTTTTTTTGATGGTTCGTATCCTTCTGTAGATGACACAAATCATGTCGTGCCCGAATAGTATCGGATATCAGTGTGTTCGGGAATGAGTATCTTTGCAGAGCTATCAAACACAACAAAGAAATTCCAGGTAAGCCAGCCTGTACAATACAAAAAATTAGTACAACATCCGACCCACAGCAGATGGCTTTGGGGTGTTCATTTGCACCAGCATAATGTCGGAGCGCCGAGCTGGAGGAGCATGACTACAGGCATGCGGGGGAAGCTCGGGAATCCCGGAAGGACGCGCAGACGCTGGAGCAAATGAATGCCCCAAAGCCATCTGCGAACACACTCGTTAATGAAACAAGCCTCATCAAACAAATTGTTTCTTAATCCAGGTTTCGGGGTGGCCCTCCCCGTACAGTGCCGACAATGAGTTCGGGAAATTGATGTCCAATAACAACAAATACAGGAAATTGATGTCAAATAGGAGCGTTTTCAAGAAATTGGTAAATTTTTTTATATGGTCAATTGTCACCTAATCATCATGAACAGAGTAAAAATCTCCACGCTAGCCATGGTATGCATCATCCTTACAGTCAACCATGTTGCTGCCGACCCTGTTCCGTTTCGTGCGGTATACAGCGCTGATTTCAAGGGACTGCCCGTCGGTGCTACCGGTATTCGGGAACTCAGACTGCTTGCAGACAACAGGTACCTCTTTACCTCATCGGCAAAGTCAGTCTTTGCCTCGGTTACCGAACAGACCACATTCAACTGGGAGGACCAGGCAATCCCGCTTGAATACCAGTACATCCGTAGCGGTATAGGCAAAAACCGGGACGATAAACTTGTCTTTGACTGGCAGAGTGACACCGTCAGCTACAACAACAGTGCCTACAATATCGAAACCGGCACCCTGGACAAACTACTGTATCAGTTCCAGATGCGGGCAGATCTTAAACAGGCGCATTCAAGAGATGCGTCATGGCCGACCATGCATTATGCCGTTGCTGATAGAGAGAGTGTCCGAAATTACAATTTCACGGTAGATGGCGAGGACGTCATCTCAACACCTGTCGGAGATTTTAATACTGTCAGGGTTATTCGTATCCGTGAGAACCAGAATCGCAAAACCACGCTGTGGCTGGTCCCGCGATACGACTTTCTTCTCGTGCGACTGCAGCAGATTGAAGATGGCGATGATGGATTTGAACTCCTGCTGCAGGAGGGAGTATTCAATGGTGAACCATTGCACGGTCTGTAATGCAGGAAACAGTCAGATCTTCGGCAAAGTAACACCGGTTTGTCCCTGATACTTGCCGCCCCGGTCTGCATAGGAAGTTTCACATTCTTCATCAGATTCAAAAAACAGCATCTGTGCTACACCTTCATTGGCATAGATTTTTGCCGGCAGGGTGGTAGTATTGGAAAACTCGAGTGTGACATGCCCCTCCCATTCCGGTTCCAGAGGGGTAACGTTGACAATAATGCCACAACGGGCATAGGTGGACTTGCCGACACACAAGGTGAGCACACTCCTGGGAATCCGGAAATATTCTACAGTGGCGGCGAGAGCAAAAGAGTTTGGTGGAATGACGCATACGTCATCCTTCAGATCCACAAAGCTCTGTTCATCAAAATATTTGGGATCAACGGTAGCTGAATGGATATTGGTGAACACCTTGAAGTTATCAGAACATCGGACATCGTACCCGTAGCTTGATGTACCGTATGATATTACCCGGTTACCATCGTTTTCTCTGATCGATCGGGGTTCAAATGGTTCTATCATGCCGTGTTCTTCGGCCATGCGGCGAATCCACCGGTCTGATTTAATCGTCATCGAAGCTCCACATGTTGTTATTCCTGTGACTGGCTTGAAACAGTCAATTTCGTCAAATCCACTATCAGTATAATCCAAGTGCCGTCAGTTACTCGATATCTACATAAGCATTGACGGCATTTTTTCTGAAACAGGTCATGTCATACGCTCAATAACTTCCGCGCACCATCTGAAATACCCATTGCTACAGGAATCCATTGTTACAGGAATCCATTGCTACAGGAACCCATAGCTACAGGAAATTGTTGTGAAAACTCCATCACCTGACGTAGTGTAACGGTTTTCATGAATTTGATGAATCAGACAGGAGGTATTCATGCCCTTGAACAGAGTGTTGATCAGCAATCGCGGGGAGATCGCGATTCGCATTGCCAGGGCTGCGTCGGCTCTGGGTATGGAGTCCGTGGGGGTGTATGCCCCGGTTGACAAGCTTGGATTGCATACCCGGTATACCACCAGAATCTGTGAGTTGAAGGGAGATGACCCGGTAGGCGCCTATCTGGATAGCGCTGCACTGGTGTCATTGGCCAGACAGAACGATTGTGACTGCATTCACCCCGGTTACGGTTTTCTCTCGGAAAAAGCGCAATTCGCCAGGCAGTGTGCTGATGATGGCGTCACATTCATAGGTCCATCACCAGCATCCCTGTCGTTGTTCGGAAACAAAGTGAAGGCAAGAGAACTGGCGCAGTCACTGGGTATTCCGGTGGTACCCGGAAGTTCTGAACCATTATCCTCTGCGGATAAAGCGGTGCAACTGGCGGCAGAACTGGGATATCCGGTTATGCTCAAGGCGGCAGCGGGTGGTGGTGGCCGCGGCATGCGCAGGGTAGAGAATGAAGCCGCCATCAGAGAGGCATTTGTCCGTTGCCAGAGCGAAGCGGCGTCGGCGTTTGGTGATGGCGCAGTCTTCATGGAGAAATGCATTGTCCGGCCAAGACATGTGGAAGTGCAGGTTCTTGGTGATGTCGAAGGCAACATCATTCATCTTCATGAACGTGATTGTTCAGTACAATTCAACCATCAGAAGGTTATTGAGATTGCCCCGGCGCCAGGATTGTCAGACATCCTGCGGGACCGCCTGGCGGCAGATGCCATCAAGCTGACCCGGGCGGTTGAATATGTCAATGCCGGTACGGTGGAGTTTCTGATTTCTCCGGAGACAGGCGAGTATTACTTTATCGAGTGCAATCCACGGATTCAGGTGGAACACACCGTTACCGAACAGGTGACGGGCATAGACCTGGTGGAAACACAATTCCACATTGCGTCCGGCGCAACCTTATCCTCACTGGGTCTGGCGGACCAGAAGGCAGTGGGTGCACCGCGGGGTTACGCAGTTCAGGCGAGGGTAGTCGTACGGGGGCAGGGAACCATCCATGCCTATAAGGAACCCTCCGGTCCCGGCGTGCGTGTAGACGCATCGGGCTATGCGGGTTATACGCCCCCGGTGCAGTTTGATCCATTGCTGGCCAAGGTGGTCTGTGGTTCCAATTCCACGGCAACACTCGCTTCCGCCGTGCAACGGACACAACGCGCGCTGGAAGAATTTCATATCGCCGGCATAGCGACCAATCTGCCACAATTACGTTCAATTCTCTCTCATCCCTCTGTTGGCGAGGGGGATGCCCGTACTACATTACTGACAGAAGTACCGGAATTAATGCAAAGTCATTCTGCCGAGGCGGATGGCAGTCCGGTTTCGATGCTGCAGGGGAAGGCGCCAGACAAATCAGTAGACGATGCATTGAATAAAACAATTGCCCCATCTCTGCCGGTGGAAGATGGTCAGCAGGGTATCGCCTGTCCTGTCACCGGTGAGTTACTGGAGTTGGATGTAACCGAGGGTGATGTGGTGTCCGCTGGTGATACCGTAATGGTGGTGACGGCAATGAAGATGGAATCCGTAGTCACGGCGCCCTGTTCGGGTGTGGTGTCCACTATTCAGAAATTAACAGTTGGGGACAACCTTGCTGCAGGGCAGATTGTAATGGTATTGACTCTGGCGGAAAGCGCCGAAGTCAGTGCGCAGGAATCCTCAAAAGATAAACCCTGGGCATCGTTACTGGAAGAGGTGGATACACTCCGCGATCTGGCAGAAGCCAGACTTGCCCCGGGATCGGAAGACCCCGGAGTGGTACGCCAGCGCAGCCGTGGCAAATTGACTTGTCGTGAACGTATTATGCTGCTGCTGGATGATGGCAGTTTCCGTGAAGTTGGCAGTGTCGCTGGATTTGCCTCCTATGACGAATTTGGCGCCATTGACGCATTTACCCCGGCCAACAGCGTTGGTGGATGGGGAAGAATCGAAGGACGTACAGTGATTGTCTGTGCCGATGACTTTACCTCCAGGGGTGGCCATGCAGATGGTGCAATCGGCGCCAAGAGTAACTACCTGGACAGATTATCCATGGAATTACGATCTCCATCTGTTCGGTTGCTGGATGGTTCCTCCGGTGGCGGCAGTGTCGCCGCCATGGTTCCTGCGCAGAAGGAAGAAGGCGAGAGTAAAGCCAGGGAAAGCAGTGGCGCCATCAAAGCCGGAAGACCCCGGGTTGCCGGCGGCGGCGGATCATATCTACCAGGACACCTGGGCAGCAGCATGTATGCGGAGCAGTTATCCACGGTACCCGTTGTCAATATGCTCCTCGGCAGTGTCGTGGGGATTGGCGCAGCAAAAGCGGTACTGGGGCATTTCTCCGTGATGGTGCGCGACATTGCCCAGTTGTTTGTCGCCGGACCGCCGGTGGTGGCACACGCCATGGGCTACGACATCACCAAGGAAGCTCTGGGTGACTGGCATATCCATTGCACCAATGGCTCTGTGGATAACCTTGCGGAATCGGAACAGGAAGCGGCTGCAATGACCCGTCGATTTCTGTCCTATCTCCCGCCCAGTGTCTATGAAGCACCGCCGGTTTCAGAACCGGACCGGCAAGATCCGATCGACAGAAGGGAAGAAGAACTGTTGTCACTTATTCCCAGAAAGCGGACAACGACCTTTGATATCCGAAGAGCCATTAACCTGATGGCGGACAGAGATTCTTTTTTTGAGACAGGTCCACTATGGGGAACAGATCAGGTAACCGGTTTTGTCAGGTTCAACGGTCATCCTGTGGGTGTTATTGCCTCGGACAGCCGTCACGTCAATGGAGGGGCGTTGACTGCGGACGGTTGCAACAAGCTGAAAAGACATCTGGACCTGTGTGATCTGTTCCATATACCGGTCCTCAATCTGATCGATAATCCGGGGTTTGCTGTTGGCCTGGAACATGAAATTGCGGGGACCATTCGGAAAGGAGGTGAGTGGATGGTGGCGTTTGCGCAGGTCAACATACCAATCTTCAGTGTGGTCATGCGCCGCAGTTTTGGCGTTGCGGGTAACAACTATGCCACACCGCGTTCAAGGCCTTCCATGCGTGTTGCATGGCCGGCAGCAGATGTTGGTGGTATTCCACCGGAAGGAGGGATAGAAGCGGCGTACAGACGGCAATTGGCCGAGGCCCGGGACCCGGTGGCGCTACGGGCTGAACTCAATGCGCGAATTGAAAGTGTCCGGGGTCCGGTTGGGCCGCTGAATAAATTCCAGATGGAAGAGATGATTGATCCACGGGATACGCGGCGTTACATCTGTGAATGGGTGGAAACAGCATACAGGGTGATTTCGCAACCGGCACAACTGGCGCCAAGACCTTTACAGTTCAGACCTTAAAGCCCGTCCAGCATCCGCTCTCGCCGGTTGGAACGAAGGAATGCCAGGGCAAGCATGGCCGCCATCAGCAACAGCATGCCTATGCGGTTCTGGATGGTCCATGCGAGAAGTTCAGCGGGGCTGGTAAACCCCCCCTGTCTTGTGTTGCCGAAGTTACTGGCATCTGCCAGTAACCAGGGATTAAAAAAAGGCGTGAAACGTAACTGGTTATTTCCGAAATCCGTGATAAAACCGTTCAAGGCCAGGACCACCACAGTGGCGATGGCGCCACTGGCTTCGCCGCGGAACAGAGCACCCAGAGCCATCGCAAGAATCATGTAAAAACAGGCTGCCTGCATTGCCCCGTAAAGTGTGCCCGGTGGGAACGGGGTAAAGAAAAACATGACCATAAGCGCAAGCAGCGCTTCACTGACCAACAGTAAAAGGAAGGCGGCAGTGAGTTTGGCAAACCATAATCGTTCACAGCCACCCGGTACCGTATAGGCAATCTCCAGGCTTCGGTCTTCGATTTCTCCGGCAATAATGCGGATACCCAGGAACACGGCCAGGGCGGTCAGGGGCACACCGATCAATTGTCCCTGGACACTGCTGGCGGCAATGGCGTTCGCCGGGTCGACATATATGCGTATCCCATGAAAAATCAGCCACAGGAGCGGCGCCAGCGGCAACAACCAGTAGTAATGGCCAGCCACTACGATCAGAGCATGGCGCAGGAAACCCGGGTCAGCCCGCCAGGTCATGTGGTAATTCTCCGGGCTCCGGTGTTACCGGATATCAGCCACATATAGCCATCTTCAAGCGTTGACTGCAGCAGTTTCGCGGCATCGCCGGGTTTACCAGTTGCAATGATCCGGTGGACAATCGAACCGTCAGCCGCGGGTGTTTCGTGGGTACGGATTGATCCCTCGGGCAGAGCAATCTTCTCGTCTGCTTTGGTCCTCATTTCCCACACACGTCCGGTTGCCGAATCAGCAAGAGCGTCGGTGCCGCCATCAAAGACGAGATGACCCTCCGATATGACCAGAACCCGATCGCAGGCGATGGCGACATCCTCAACAACATGGGTTGAGATCAGGACGATCCGGTCCCGTGCCAGTCTGCTCAGCAGGGTCCGGAAGCGGATCCTTTCTCTGGGGTCCAGCCCTACAGTGGGTTCATCAACGATGATGACAGGCGGCAGTCGCAACAAGGTACGAGCAACGGCCACTCGCTGTCGCATACCACCGGACAGGGACTTTATTTTGTCGTCAGTTTTATCCGAGAGGCCTGTTTCCTGCAGCAGTTCATTGACACGTTGAGTACGGATATTTGTAGGGATGTCATAGAGTGCCGCATACCATGTCAGATATTCCCTGGGGGACATGCCTTCCGGTAAACCGGCATCCTGAGGGAGATAACCCACCCAGCGGGCGAGGTGCCGCTGGATCTTATGCAGATGAACGCCGCCATAAATTATGGTTCCGCGAGTCGGGTCCAGAACCCCGGCAAGCTGCCGGAGCAGGGTTGTTTTACCGGCGCCGTTGGGGCCAAGTATGCCAATCATGCCCCGCTCGACACTGAAATTAACGCCGGCAAGTGCATGCACCGGATTGATCGGCAGATCCATGCCGGCGAATTGTGCGGACCAACTGCGCCACAGGTTAACCAGAGATCCCAAACCTTCACTGCTGACACGGTTGCCGAGTTCGCCATTTGCCTGTAATCGCGCACTGCGGCGCATACCTTGCAAGATAGCCAGGAACAGCGCGGTCAGGATGCACAAAACATACATGCCGGGCAGGGCAGATCCATCCAGATGAGGTTTGATGGCGGAAAACCAGGAAAATACGGCAATTACAAGCCATGGAATCACTGCAATGAGCTTGTTTTCGAGCCTCCCGGATTCGATCGCTCCAGTGGTATTGCTGGCATGTCCCAGCACTCGTCCAGCATTCAGAATAAACTTCGATAGTAACAGTCCTGCGAGAAGCCAGAAGAACAACTGCCAGAATGAGGTCTGTACCAGATACGCGATGGTACAAATGCCCGCGATACCCAGGGCAAGAGGTATGAGCCGGTCTTTTGAATCCGCTGTCAAAAATGCATTCCCGCCGCTTTCCAGTACTTTCCTGGTATAGGCAGAGGGGGCCATCAGTGCGGTTTTCAATGTGCCGGGTAAACCGTAGGTCTTATGCAGAAACCTGACTTCCAGTCTGGGCGGACCGTCAGTGCAGTCCGGTTCCGGAATTTCGCGGGGTCTGAATACGAGTACTACCATGGCCAGCAGGCCGGATGCCGTCAGCAGGGTCGATACCGACTGCCAGAGCAGGGTGTTGACGATATCCGTAAGAATCAGGGAGGCCATGACAGCACCCGTACCGCCCATCCAGGCGAGAACCAGCCAGGGACCAACCCGGTTGAAAATCTGATCGACTTTTTTGAGAAGGATAAATCCTACCGGTATCATCAACAGTGTCAGCAGGCTGGAGGTAATGAGACCACCGATAACGATGGTGGCAAATGGCGGCCATATTTCGTTTTCCCGGCCAGTGGTAATGGCGAGAGGCCAAAGTCCGGCGATAGTCGTTGCGGAAGTCATCAATATGGGTCTTGTTCGTTCACGCACGGCAGCGAAGGCGGCGGCGCCGAGACTCCAGCCCTGCCGGATGAGTTGCTGCATCCGGTCAACCAGCAGGATGGCGGGATTAACACTGAGACCAGTCAGGACCACCGCGCCCAGTGCTGCCATGATGCTGAATGATATGCCGGCAAAAGCGAGAGCCCAAACTGCACCCAGGAGAGTAAGCGGCACGGCGATCAACACCAGAATAGGCAGGGTGAGAGATTCAAAAGTCATCGCGAGGACCAGAAACAGTAATCCCGCGGCGGGTACCCCCACCTTGCGCAGCCAGGTTGTCGTATCATCGGTTTCATCAGTACTTATGGTGGTTCCCTGGGGTCTTGGAATGCTTCTTATCGATTCAGCAATCTGATCTTCCATGAGGATGCGGGTGGGACCTGTTTCCGGTATATCTTCACGCAGACTGTACATCACGCTCATTTCACGCCTTCCGTTGTGGTGTGAGATCACTGCTGGCGGCGGCATCTGGCGCATGGTTGCCAAAGATGTCACCGGCAATACACCTGCCGGGGTCTGAATGCGTAATCGAGTCAGTTCGCTCATCCCCACATTTTCTTCCCGGGCGCCTTTGCGCTCGACTACCAGGGGCAATTCGCGACCGCTTTGCAGTACAAATCCAACGGGCAACCGCTCACCTTCCTGACCCGCAAGCCTTAGTGCCGGCAATACCTGGTTAAAATTCAAGCCCAGTGATTCAAAAGTCACTTGATCGGGTTCCACCCAGTATTCACTTAACCCCGACTGCGTGGTAGTCCAGGCCGCCACTATCTGTGGCATGGAACCCAGTTGGGCTTCTATGTTGTCGGCAAGGTCAAGCAGTACCCGACTGTCAGGACCGGATAAAACGATTTCAGCAGGGGCGCCTCCAAAGACACCCTGAATGTCAACTGCGCTGTTCTTGCCTCTTGCATCGCGTCCTTCACCGGGACGCAGGATTTCCAGTCCTTTGATTCTGCCTGCTTCCTTGCGCAGGCTGTCGCGGACACTCTGCACCTTGAAAGTCTCGGGACGAAGTTGGCGGTCAATGAAGTTGATGGTAAGAGAACCTCCATCGGGTTCGATTAACGCTTCTATGGATTCGACTTCCGGAATCTTCAGAACAGTATTTTCCAGCCTGGCAACCGCGTCACTGGCAATTCTGATTGACCGGTCACTGGGGAAGCGTGCTGACAACTGTATTCGATCAGGTTCTGCTGCGTCCTGAGACTGGTTGTTGGCCATGACCCAGGGCAGGGCAATGACCACTGTGATCAGAATTGCCGCCAGGGTTCCGGCGATCAGCGGGGGAGGATGTCGCAAGGCACTTGCAACAGTCCCGCTCAATATCATTTTAGCCTGGTCCGGTGGCTGGCTGTTACCTCGCTCCGAACGGCGTCTTCTGGCTTCTGCCAGTCTTTGTTTCGCAGCGGGTGCGGCAAGGCGATGCGCCAGCAATGGTACCAGGCCAATGGCGACCAGCAGCGAAGCCACGAGTGGCAGCAAAATGGAAATACTGACAACCTGGGCTAATTGCCGGGTCGATTCATCATCCAGATCAACAACTGCCAGCGGAAGAAATACCACCGCGGTGGTCGCGCTGGTGGCAAGGATCGCCCTTACCGTACGCCGTAATCCTCTGTACACGGCGTTTTCAATTGTCAGACCAAGTTCAAGCCGTCTTTTGATGGCCTCGAATACCACAACGCTGTTATCAACCACGAGACCAATAACCAGCATCAAACCAAACAGCGATACCAGGTTAAGTGTCTGTCCGGCTGCAAACAGCATAGACAGTGCAGCACAGAGACTGACTGGCACCGCAATCCCGACGACGGCGACGGCCCGCCATTGTCTCAGAAAGAAATAAAGAACGATCAGGGCGATGGCAAAACCAGAAATTCCGAGTTTTGACAGATGTCTGATTTGATCATCCACGGCCTCAGCCGCATCAAAACCAATCACAAGGTCCATTCCCTGGGGTTTTAATTCCTCTCTGACTTCATCAACCCGGTCTCGCAGTGTGCGTCCGAGTCGAATCAGGTTGGTTCCCTGTTCTTTATAGATCACCATGCCGACAGCCGGCTGTCCGTTCACACGGAACAGACTTTCTTCCCGGCCCGTACCGATTGCAACGTCACTGACGTGTCCAAGCAATGCCGGTTTGTCTCTGGCAATGCGGGAATTGGCCAGGGCATGGATACTCACGGGACGGCCGTCGAGTATCACTGCCGTACGCCCGGTCTCATCCTCAAGTCCACCCACAAACTTCATGCGGCCAACCGTACGCCGCACCATATTGGTCACGTCCTCGGTGGTGAATCCGAGTGCTGCCGTGCGATCCGGATCAACGGTTACCGTTACCTGTCGGCGAGCGCCACCGGTAGCCTGAGCCTGACTCACGCCGGATATGGAAGCGAATCGCGGGGCAACAATCTGATCTACCAGATCGTACAGTGCATCCTTGTCGTAGTTGCTGCTGCCGAGAACGTTTAATGTCATGGCAAGGTCGGAGAAAGACCCGGTACCGGATGTCCTGAGATTCAGCCAGGCGCCACGTGGTTGATTACGCTGTATTTCAGTGATGATGCGTTGTAACTCAAACTCCCGGACCTTGATGTTGACACCTGATTCAAATTGCACATCAAACCGGCCGCTGGTCCCGATTATCTCTCCCCAGGTTTCCGACACACCGGATATGGTGGATACCTGGGCCTGAAGCGGTAGCAGAATCTCCCGCTCCAGGACTTCCGGTTCGCTGCCTGGTCGATAGAACTGAATCGATACCTGGTTTCCCACCAGTTCCGGGAACAGTTCGACAGGCATTTTCTGCCAGGCCACCACACCCAGCAGCATGATGCCGCTGAACAACATCATTATGGCTACCGGGCGGCGTACAGGCAGCAGAAATAAATCCATGACTACTACCTCCGACTGTGTGGCCGAAGCCGGTCAAGCAAGTGGTACAGGCAGGGTAGCACCAGCAGCGAGCCGATGGTGGAGGCAATGATACCGCTGATAATGGTGATTGCCATAGGCGTCCTCAATGCGGCGCCTTCTCCAGTGCCGAAGAGCAGGGGCGCCAGTACCAGAACAGTGGTGATGGTTGTCATGAGTACAGGCCGCAAGCGGATTCCGGCAGCAGTGACCAGTGCGTCAACCTGTTTCTCGCCTTGTGCCATCAATTGCCGCGCTGTCGTCAACAGCAGTACGGCATCATTGACGGCGATACCGGCCAGTACGATCAGACCCATCATCGCCATGACACCGACAGGTTCTCCAATGGGTCCAAGCGCAAGAGCGACGCCGATCATTGCCATTGGTATGGCCGACAGAACTGTGACAGGGTGAATAAATGACTCAAATGATCCTGCCAGAACCATCAGGACCAGTATCAGTGCCAGAATTCCAGCCAGTTTCAACTCATCAAAGGTTTTGATACGTTCGGCTTCTTCCCCGCGTAGTTGTGCATACAGGCCCGGCACCAGAGGTTCCGAGTTTAATACTTCCATGACGGCAGCGATGGCTTCTGGATAATCGGTGGCTTCGGAAATCTCTGCGGTCACCAGTGCAGTGCGCCTCTGATCCCGACGGAAAATTTCCCGGGCCCCTTCAGCCTCTTGAAATTCGGCAATCTCTCCCACTGTCACTTTCTGCCCCTGGCCAGAGTGAAATACAATGTTTTGCAGATCTTCCCGGGATGGTTTGGGAATACGAAGGCTGATGGGTCGATCTTCATCGCCCATGGACAGTTGAGTGACATCCCGTCCATCCAGGTTGGTTTCCAGTACTCTCGACAAAGTACCCAGGTCAATTCCCAGACCATCCGCCATGACCCGGTTCAGGACGATTCGGAGTTCCGGAGGTCCTCCTTCAAAGGAAGAACGTACATTCCACAGTTCAGGCAGTGCCGCCAGCCGGTCCCTGACTATCCCGGTACCTCTTTGAATATCCGGTAGCGCCTGTCCCGATATTTCAACGACTACCGGGGGCCCGCTGGCGCCAAGCGCACTGGACAATGCACTGGAGCCCACTTCCCAGTTGAATTCCGTCGATTCCAGGACAGCAAGGGGCGAGGTCAGGTGGGCGGCAATCTGTCTGCCGGTCGGACCGTTGTCACCTACCCTGACAGTCAGCCTTGCAGTATTTTCTTCCGTGAGTTCTGTGCGAATCAGGCGGCTGTCTTCCGGCAATCTGCCAATTTCGGATAACACGGCTTCCAGATTATCGTCGCTCGCCTGTACCAGAAGGGATTCGATACTCTCCACAACCCTTGCGGTTGATTCCACCCGTTGTCCAGCCGGACCTACCACCCGTAAAGAAAATTGACGCGGGTCTGCCGATGGCAGCAGTTCAGTGCCCAGGCGAACCAGCACCGAAATACTCATACCGGCAAGCAGAACGGCAATGAGTACGGTTGTACCGGGTCTGGACAGTAATCTGCGTGTTATCGATTCCACCCGTCGGCGGTATGCCGGTATCGTTGCAGCGCTAAGAGTCTGCCGGGTGGAAGGCATAAACCAGCGTGCCAGTGCAGGGATGAGTAACATGGCTACCGTCAATGAAGCGAGCAGGGAAGCAACAACGGTAAAAGCAATGCCTTCGATCAGGCGTGCCGCCATCCCTTCCACGAACAACACCGGCAGGAAGACCACACATGTGGTCAGGGTAGCGGCAGTGATGGCGCCGGCGACCTGTCCGGCGCCACTGGCGGCGGCAGTTTCCGGCGCTTCACCTTCGGCCAGTCTCCGGTAGATGCTCTCTACAACAACAATGGCGTTGTCCACCAGCATCCCGGCGCCAAGCGCCAGGCCCGCCAGGGTGACGATATTCAGACCCTGGGAGCCAAGACCCATGAGAAACAGTGCGGCAAGAAGCGAGACCGGGATTGCTGCAGAAACAACCAGTGTTGCGCCGACGGAACGGAGGAACAGAGCAAGGACTACAACGGCAAGCAATATGCCGACCCCGGCGGCCAATTGCAGATCCGCCAGTGCATCGACCACCAGTGCCGCCCCATCGTTGACTTCCACCAGTTCCACATTGGGCAGATCTTCCGCCAGAGAGACTAAAGCTGTTTGGACAATGCCGGACACTGCAACGGTATTGGCGGCGGCTTCCTTGTAGATGGCAAGACCAACACCCTCGGCGCCGTTAACCCTGACCAGATGGTCTATCTCCCGGTCCACCATGGATACATTGCCAACGTCAGACACCCGGATAGCCTGACGACTGCCGTCATCAGCCATAACGTAGCGGACGACAACGTTGGCGACATCTTCCGGACTTCGGAAACGGGCCATGCCGCGAACCAGATAGACTTCTTCATCCTGCTCCAGCGTGCCTGCTGTAATATCGACATTTTCTTCATTCAGGCGCTGCTCCACCTGAGTCAGTGTGACTTTGAAGGCTTCCATCCTGTACCGGTCCAGCGCAACCCGGACTTCCTTTTCACGGCCACCCGTAACCCGGACTTCCGCCACACCATCAAGTTGTTCCAGATTGGGTGCTACCTGTCGTCGGGCGAGTTGACGCAGTTCAGACAGATCAGGTCTGCCGTCCGGTGCGATGAGACCAAAAGTCAGAACCGGCGCCTGCCGGGGGTCGAAACGACGTACCAGTATTTCATCAACAGCCGGGTCTGCACCGATGGGGCCAACGGCTTTCTGAACTTCCACCAGGGCAATCTCCAGATCGGCATCCCAGTCGAATACAACGGTAGCGATCAGCTTGCCGGACCGTGCCACCTGGGATATCTCGCGTATGCCCTGAACGGTAAACAGACGTTGTTCAAGCTGTTCACCGTATAAACGCTCCATTTCTGTCGGCGGACGGTCACCCGCCCGGATTGAAACGGCAATCGTCGGACTTTTCAGGTCAGGCAGAAGGTCAACGGGTAATTGCTGCCAGGACAGCCAGCCAACCATTGCAACAGCCACCGCCAGCACACTGATGGCGACCGGACGTTGCGCCGCCAGGGCCGCTATGGATTGAGCGAAGTTCAAGGGGTAACGACTCTCACCTGAGTACCGTCAGTCAATGTTTCCAGCCCGCGAACCGCAACGCGCTCCCCGGCATTCAAACCCTCGGTAACTTCAAGCCGGGTGTCATCAGCAAGCCCCAGGACGACCCGACGCACTACCACACGCTGGCCATCGACAACAAACACCACATTGCGACCCGCGCGCAAAGTGATGGCATCTCTTGGAACTACAATAACGTCTTCCCTGCGTTCAGCAATGATCGATGCCTGGATAAACATACCGGGACGCAGCAGTCCTTCCTGATTATCAACTTCTACTTCGACCCGAAAAGTCCGTGATTGTGGGTCCAGCGTGGGCGCAAGACGAAGGACTGTGCCAGCCATGGAAATATCTTCGAAGGCGTAGTGATTGATACGAACTGATTGCCCCGGCGCTACCCGAGACAGGTCCGGTCCAACCAGATCAATATCTGCAATGAGTCTGTCCAGGGGAGCTACCCGGGCAATGCGGAGCCCCAGCACAACTTTCTGACCATCGGCTATCGTCTGACCACCGGCATCTCTGACCAGTTCCAGTATGACGCCGTCAATGGGTGTCGTAATACGGGATTTTTCCAGAGTACGCTGGCTGGTATCGAAATTGTGCAATGCGTCTTCGTAACGGGTTCTTGCCTGCCAGACATCTTCTTCGGCAATCAGTTTCCGGTCAAACAACTGTTGACGTCGATTCAGTTCCTTCTCTGCTGATTCCAGATGTCGACGGGTGGCTTCCAGTCCTGCGGCGAGGCGCGCATCTTCTCCGGTAATTTCGGCGATGAGTTGACCTGCCTTTACGGCGGACCCCTCTACCAGTGGGTTGCCGGATTCATCCCTGGCAAGCTTGAGAAAGCCGGGTGTTTCCACATCCAGATTGACGCTTTCTCTTGTCCTGAGCGCGCCGGTAGTCACGATCAGGTCTTCCATGTCATCAGTAGAGACTTCGATGACTTCGATGGGGATTCGGAATTCCACCGGCGGCGTTTTGCCTGACTCTCCGCAAGCTGCCAGTAGCAACAGCAGGCTGGCAATCACTGTGGTTTGTCCTGCTGATATCATCTTTACCATCCTAATCATCCCCCGAAACCCGACGCCAACTGATGGCGTCCGCAATCACGATAGAACCCGTAGTGTCATCGGATATCATGATATCGGTTTTACCGGCCGGAAGCTGGAATTCTCCCAGATCGTTCCAGCCGGGAGACGCTGCGTTACCGTCAAATTCTACAAAACGGCTGTTGCCGTCAGATACCAGTTCCATACGGTATTCACCCAGCAATCTGTTCGTCAATTGCCATAACTGGTTGTTCTGCTGCTGTTTCTGTTTCCCTTTTTGATTGTCCGTCTTGCTCAACGGCAGATGATAAGACAGCCTCCAAAGTCCGGAATCAGGTAATTCCGTTGTAAATACAACATGCCGGTCACCGTTGCCACGTTTTATCACGGCGTGGGTATGTCGATATTTACCCCAGCTGTCGGCATTGACAGACCGGCTCCATCGTTCGGGATAACCATACATGGCAACATGCTCGGGCAGTCCCTGATCCATATCAAAACTGACGGTACCGCCCCCGAAATTGGAGTCGACAACAAATGCCCTGGTCTCAGTTGTTGGATTGTCACTGTGCAAACTGAACCCTGGGTCCAGATCATCCACCACAATGTCATTTGTTTGTGGTGGTTGCCAGTGGCTTTCCCGTGCTCCCGTCAGTGGTTCTGCATCTATTCTCTGTTCCAGGTCCATCTGTGGAAGCTTTAACAATACGTCCTGGCGGTTCAGGGAAAGATAAGGCGCCAGCCAGAGTTTGTCTAACGGTGTGATCGTGAGTACACCGACTTCCACAGAGCTTTTTGCCGGGACAAGAACGGGGTCCGTTGCATCGTTAACCGAAAACTTCTTTCCTTTGCTCCATGTATACTTCAATTGCATCAGGCCGGGGACCGGTTCGTCGTTGCGCACATGCACCCGGGTCTGGTAACGGGGATTCCCCCGCTTACCGTCCGTTAATCTCACTGATTCAACGCTGGATACGAGAAAACCGGGAAGTGCAGCATCTTGCAGCCAGTCACCCAGTAACGGTTCCAGTGGAGTATCAAGTTCAGCCGCGATTCGATAAAAATCTGAGGCATTGAAGTGTCGACCGCGGAATTGCCGGACCAGTTCGCTCAGAAGTTCCGCGGTTTTCTCTCTACCCAATCCGTCCAGAATGGCATTTGCAATGGCACGACATTTCAATGAGAGGACATTGAGCGATTGCCCTGGATCATTGCCCGGGTCCAGTTCCGCCAAAGAAGCACCCAGAGCCCGGTCCCATACCGAAGGCCGGTTTGACGATGAATTATGTACCGAGTCCGCAATCGAATCGCTCCTCCCGGTCGCCATATCGGTTATTGTCCGTCCCACCAGCAGATTGACTGACCCATCAAATTCATGTGCTGAAAAATAGCCGCGCCTGTCAGTGATCAATTGCGAGGTTAATTCTTCCAGCAGGAAGTTCAGCGCGATTGCTCCTTCACCCCTGGCACTGGTTTGAAACAGCAGGAAATTGCGAGACCCGCCGGTAAACAGATTACCGCCGCTGAAATCATTTTCGAAGAATTTTTCAACAGCATCCAGTTTGGCCTGACCAATGCCGCCTTCCTTATCTTCAAAATCTCCTGGTTTTCGAAATGCAAATTCAAATCGAGAGGTTGGAAAACCGGATTCCCGCAAGGCCAGAAGACCTGGCATGGCTTGAACTGTGTCCATGCGCCAACCCCCGCCATAGCCGCGCAGGGCATTGGGAATCTCAACCAGGCTAAGCCCGTCATAGGGATAGGGCAGGTCCATATTTTCTGCTGATGAAAACAGTGCCGTGATACGTTCTCTGAGCACGTTCTCCGTTTCAGCAAAAAATTGCAGATTGCGGGCATGCTTCGGATGCAGCAGCAACTCAAATTCAATGCCGTCTGCCGTCATTGCCCGGCGCTCGAATCGGGATGCAATCAGACCGACCTGAGGCAATGGAACCGAAGGATTGAAGCGGAAACGACGGGTGTCACCTGCAACATCAAGCGCTTCACTACGGCCGGGCCCGGCAATCTGCCAGTCGGCAGGGATTTCTACCTCAAGGTCCAGCAGGTAGTAATCGTATGGATGAGTTCGCGGGTCACTCTGCGGGACATCTGTGCCCGGGGATGGCAGCCAGTGTCCACCCGGCATCATGGCGATGTATCCGGACTCAAAGATGCTGGTTTTATAACCCAGCAAACCCAACTGAGCCGTGTCGGAATCGTTTTCATATACATTGACATGGGTGTCCAGATAGCCGAAAAATTCATCCGGCACACCGGAGGCATGCAGAGTAATAGTGGTATATGACCCCGAACCCAGGGTGTATGGCGGTGTAATTGCAAGCATCCCCTGTGCATGCTGCCACTCTGCATCCTCTCCGGCGACAGTCACACTATGTACCGTCAATCCTGGATTGAGCGTGAACAGCAGAGTAGACAAGCTCTGTTCCCGCGGCGCCTGAACTTTGATATCCAGTGTCATGGTAATGTTATCACCGGGCTGGATATCAAGAGTACCGGTCACAGATTGCATGTCGGGACGCGGCAGCGTTTGTTTCGATTCGTGAACTGCACGTAAGGCATTCTGTTGCAGGATGTTTGCACCCTGTCCGTTGACATAAAAACCCAGACCCAGCCCGGACAGAACCAGAAATCCGGCGCCGATTCCAAGCGTCCGGAATACGTTATGTCCGTCATTGCGTGGATAAAGGGCAATACTGATCGCAAGAATCCCAACCACCATCAAACCGTGGGCCAGTAGTCTTGATGTTTCTCCTTGTGCAAAAAACCGGGGAAGGATATCCGAGGCCATATCAGACGACGGGAGTACGGAAAAAACCGGCTGCAGATAAAGGGGAAGATTGAAGGTGCCCCAGTATTGGAAGCCGAGTAACGCCATCGCCAGTATGACCACAAGAAGACGATATCGGACGAAAATGGCCATCAGGACAATGATGGAACACCACAACAGTATTGAAAGTAAAGAACCGAGGAGGAAACCGATGAGTGAAAGGGGCTCAATCGGGTCACCTATCGGTAGGTCAAGTCCCATGGCGATAAAGCCAAAGCCTGAGAACAACAGCAATATTATCAGCACCGGCAACCAGGTCAGGAAGACGAGGCCGCAAACCCTGCCAAGCAGGAATTCGGCATTGGACAATGGTCTTGCATCCAAAACCTGGATCATGCGGTCTCGCTCGTCCCGGGCTCGAACATCAAAGGCAAGAAAAATCAGACCCGCCAGGAATACTGTCAGCAGGGGAGTACCGATGCCTGATATCAGGTAACGGGGTCCAATGGCGCCAACTGTCGCAGACAGACTGGAGTACAGGCCATGTACAATAGTCAATTGCAGGAACATGAAGAGACCGGTCAGCGTGGAGAGTACAACAAATAACCAGTAGCGGAACAGGCGACGGGTTGATCGCATTTCTGCACTTGCGACCACAAGTATCATGGGTAATCGCATCATGCAGAATCCTCAACAGTGTGTTCTTCATCCTGCCGTGCTGCGGATGATCGGCCCCTGGCAGCCATAAAAGCCATGTAGCTCTCCTCCAGGCTGGGTTCCTGAATAACTGTGGCGTTTAATGGCAGTTGTCTGTCACCGGCAACGCCGCGCATTCTGATACTGCCGCCTGCGACGCTGGAGGAAATGATGTCGTAGTTGCTCTCGATGCCCTCAAGTTCGGTTTCGCCGACGGAAACATCAAAAACATGACCGACAGCCCTTGCAACGAGTTCCGACGGTGGCCCCTGAAAGATGATATGCCCGTTATCGAGAAGGGCGATATCCTTACAGGCGCCACCGAGGTCAGCCACGATATGGGTAGACAGCAGAATTGTCCGGTCACGACCAAGGTCCGTCATTACATTGCGAAATCGAATTCGTTCCTCAGGGTCAAGTCCCACTGTCGGTTCGTCCACTATGATCACCCGGGGTTCGTGAATCAGTGCCTGGGCGACACCCAGGCGGCGTAACATGCCTCCCGACAGTTTCTTTATCTTTCTGTCGGTGACTTCGTCAAGTCCGACATCATGCAGTACTTCAGTCACTCTTGCGCGACGATTTGCTTTATTCCGCATACCGGATAACCGGGCCAGTGTATCCAGAACTTCCCCCACACGATGTAAGCGCCAGGCGCCAAAATCCTGGGGTAGATAGCCCAGTTGTGCGCGGATAGCCATCTGTTCACGGTTGACGTCATGACCGCAGACCCTGACCAGACCCTCCTCCGGTTTTAACAGCGTACATAGAATACGCATCAGCGTGCTTTTTCCGGCGCCATTGGGACCCAGCAATCCAAAGACCCCGACTCCACAGATGAGATTGACATCCTCCAAAGCTTTATAACCGCCTTTGTAGGTATGATTCAGATTTCTGACTTCAATAACGGCTTCAGAGCTGAAAGGTAATTCAGGACTTCTATCTAGCTCATGGCTGTCTCGCTCATGGCTGTCTCGCTCATGGCTGTCTCGCTCATGGCTGTCTCGCTCATGGCTGTCTCGCTCATGGCTGTCTGACACATGGTTGTCTGACATGATATCTCTCCTGTTGCCCGTCAGGATAAGTGGGCAGTTGCTGTTTTATCCAGGCTAATTCGACATAATATGTCAGATTCTTGCAGAGTAGGACATATTATGTCAACAGATCATTAACGACATATACTGGCAACAACGTTCCTGACGATTGACCAGGTACACGATATCACCCCTGATGCTGTAACATCCGCTGGATGATGCCGGGTCAATGGTACAGGAAACATCTACGGCTTAGTATGAATGAAACAGAAAGGTGGAAGAGGAGCTCATGAGAAATCGATACATTACTGAAATGGGAATGGGAACCGATGTTCATGGTATGAATCATACCCGGGCTGCGGAGCGTGCCGTGTTTGACGCCATTCACCATTCCAGCCTGCACTTCTTCAAGCATCTGGGCAAGACGGCACATGACATGCAAATTGATTTAATTATTGGTGTGCCTGACCCGGAAGCAGTTGACAGGGATCGTGTGGCAGAGGTTTTACCTTATGGTTCCGTCTCAGTGACGGTGGAAAAAGGCGGCCTGGAGATCCCGACAGGAGAAGAAAATGATGCAATTATCATTGCCAATGCCGGCGTTATAGTACATATTGTAGAAACTGACCAGGATGGTGTGTAAACTTTTTACCGTAGTTGATGTCAATTATGTTGACTTTCAATGTAGTAGAAGGTGTAACATTGTCGGTCTCGGAATATCGGGCAGTGTGTTTGTGGCTGATAGTTGTTTCCAATCGTGTAACGTGAAAGCATGCAGATTAGCGTGTTGACATGTATGAAGAGCAGAGTTGTTCAGGCAGCCCCGCTTAATTGTTATTCTGTATTTTGAGGAACACTTAAATGAAACTGAAAACTTCAAGAAAAACTCTTCCAATCGCAGTTGCCACGGTACTGAGTGCTGGTTTGGCATTGTCTCCACTGGCATTGGCCGATGAAAACCCCTTTGGATCAACTGAAATCGATAGTGGTTATTTACTGCTTGCGGATGCCGGTGAAGAAGGTGCAGAAGCCGAAGGCTCCTGTGGCGAAGGCAAGTGCGGTGAGAAAACGGAAGAAGGAGCAGATGATGCTGCAGAAGATGACGCTGGAGAAGATGACGCTGCAGAAGATGAAGCTGCAGAAGAAGAGTAGATTCTTCAATCGCAGGTGATGCCTAAACACCATCTGCATTATTGTGGAACACCCTGGTGTTCCACAATCTCGCTATTATGGATGACACTCAAGTCATAGAGGGCGCAGGTCTCGGTCTGCGCCGTTCCATGACTAAAGAGATGTCCGGGGAAGTTCCAGAGACTATTGATTTCTTTGAGCTTGCACCCGAGAACTGGGTTGGACTGGGCGGCAGGTTTGGTCGTCAATTACGCTGTATAAGCGAAAAGACACCCGTTGTGTGTCATGGGTTGTCATTGTCCATTGGTGGCCCGGCTCCTCTTGACGAGGTGTTGCTCACGGATATCAAGCAGTTTATTGCTGATCATCAGGTTCGTATCTACAGCGAACATTTAAGCTATACCAACGATGGTGGGCAGTTGTATGATCTTCTGCCAATGCCATTTACTGATGAGGCTGTCACCTACACGGCCAATCGGGTCAGACAGGCACAGGATATTCTGGAGCAGCGTATTGCACTGGAGAACGTGTCCTATTACACCACTCCCAGACGTGACCTTGATGAGGCGGCTTTTGTTTGTGCCGTGATCGAGGAAGCTGATTGTGACATGTTGCTGGATGTCAACAATGTGTACGTCAATAGTGTCAATCATGGGTACGAACCCATGGATTTCATCAGGCGCATGCCACTTGACCGGGTTAGTTATCTTCACATTGCAGGACACTACGTTGAACCGGATGGTCTGATTATCGATACCCATGGTGCTGACGTCATTCATCCTGTCTGGAAACTGCTTGAAGACACTTATGAATTGACAGGCCCGAAGCCGACTTTACTGGAACGTGATTTCAACTTTCCGCCTATGCCACGACTGCTTGAGGAAATTGAGGCAATCCACATTCGTCAGCATGCAGTAGAGCTGGAGAATGTCTGAACTCTTTCAACTGCAGAAGGCGTTTACGGAACATCTCAGGAATCCTGATGCAGTACCCGTCCCGGCTGGTCTGGACCCCCGGCGGGTAGGTATATATACCGAACTTGTGTTCAATAATCTCCAGTCCCTGCTCAGTGATTTTTTTCCCACGCTCAAAGGTATTCTGCCAATAGAACGCTGGCGACAACTGGTGCGCGACTTCCTCATATCGCATCAGGCGGAAACGCCATACTTCCCAAAACTGTCTGAAGAGTTTGTGCATTATTTATCGGGTAGACAGAATATTGGTGATGATCCTGGCTTTCTGCTTGAACTGGCGCACTATGAATGGATAAATGTGCATCTTTTTACGCACCAGTCAGAGGTGCCTGATAAACCGGTCCCGGAAGAGGATCTTTGCACCGTCCCGATACAACTGTCCGCGGTTGCCGAACCGCTGGCTTATACATATCCGGTCCACCATATTCAGCCGGATTCTCAACCCGGTGAACAGCCAACGTTACTGCTGGTTTTCCGGGACCCCGATGAGTCCGTGCGTTTCTTTGAACTCCAGCCTTTTACCTTTCAGTTCATGGATACATTGCATGACAATCCCGGTTTGGTGGCAGGTCACTGGCTTGCTGACATGGCGGATCAAATGGCTCCCCGGAATACAGAAGCCTTTATCGAAAGTGGTGTGGCCATGTTGCAACGGTTCAATAAACAGTGTGTCTTTGAAACATCCAGACAATCAGTTCTGGACAATTTCAACAGCGAAGAGACAAGAGATACAAGTGACAAGAGGTAACATCATGATTACTCAGATCAATAAACTTCAGGACCTGCTGGAGACAACCCGTCATGTGGATTTCATTGCACCATTACTCCTTAGGGCATACCTGGCGCCGGTGTTCTATCTGGCCGGTATCAGTAAGTTCAATTCTTTTCAAAGCACGGTTGACTGGTTTGGCAGAGCAGACGGCTTGAACCTTCCCTTACCCTGGCTAATGGCTTTTCTGGTAACAGCGGTGGAACTTGGTGGATCCATTCTGCTGGTATTCGGTATTGCCACACGCTGGATCACCATCCCGTTGATGTTCACCATGGTCATAGCAGCCGTTACGGTACATTGGGCAAATGGCTGGCTGACTATCGCGACGGGCAGTGGCATCTTTGCCACGGAACGAACCGAGGGTGCAATCAGACGCCTGAGCCAGGCCAGATCGATACTGCGGGAACATGGGAATTATAGTTGGCTAACGGAAAATGGTTCATTTGTTGTGCTGAACAATGGCATTGAATTTGCCGCAACCTATTTCATCATGTTGCTTGCGCTTCTGTACCTCGGCGGCGGGCGTTATGTCAGTGTGGATTACTGGATTGCAAGGAAATTCCGTCGTTGATCAGACCTTTTTATAAAATGGTTTACGTTTTCTGACCGGATCCAGTAAGGACCAGTCTCCCTGTTCCAATTCATAACCGCCAGGAAATGGGGGAGTTGATTTCAGATTAATGGATTCCAGAACACGACCATCTGCATAGTAGCATTCGGCGGTATACATGATCATCCTGTTCAGGAAATTTGAATTGGTGGTGTCCTTAAGTAACGTGATTTTATCTGCCTTGTCGAGATTGGAAAAACATTCTTTGTGTCTTTTTGCGGCAAGATTTTCAAATGCTTCAAGCTGAAACTTCAAGGTTTCTGCCGCACCGGCAGCCAGTACCAGAATTCTGCCGAAGATTGTTTCATCGTCGGCGCCGGGAACGTTGTACTGATTGCTTGCCGGAATAATCAGACCGGCGACCTGTCGAAGCAAGTTGCGTTCGTCGTCGGTAAAAGGATTGTCACTGCCGATGATGTTATCCATTTCGGGTTGTTCTTGTGATGTTCTCTGGAATGATAGGTATGGCCGGGACAGCATGCAAATAATGGTAGACAATTTTACTCACCTGAATGAGTTTCCCGGGGTACGGATAGCTTTTGAATAACGGATACAGTATGCTCTGAACTGATTTATTCAAAACTTCAGGAAATAGTAATGGCCACAAAGACCAGCCGAAACGGTCCTACCACTGTTCAACTTCGAGAAAATTTGCAGGCAGACATACGTGCTTTCCTTAAATCCGGGAAAAAGATACAGCAGATACCTAATGGGGTCAGTGGCATGGACATGACCAAAGGAACCAGGAACATAGCCCTTGGTCAGAATAAGCGCGGGTCAGGTACCTGAGAGCCTTCAGCGGCCAATAACTCTCCCTGCCGCTGTCGCGGAGCAAACAGTCCGGCTTACCTGGATTTTCTTTGTTGTGTTTGATGAGGGTTTAACAAGGCTCTTTTTTGGTGTTGGCGCCTTTGGCTGTTTCCATTCTGTCCGGGGAGAAGTGGCATCCACTGGTCTCCCCTTGATCCAGTTGTTCATACTGATCAGTTCAGATTTCGCTTCGGCTGGTAAACGCCATCCTTAAAACCATCAAAAAAAACCGGCAACATTGGATGATCAATGAAATCGGTACCTTCATATTCATCCAGGTTCCGCTCCGCGACGTAAGTTGTGTGATCAGCGCCATGCACCAGCAGGTGATACCAGGGTGCATCTTTCGGCGGTTTGCTGCGCGCCATATTCCGGTACCACTCCTCGGTACCGGAAAATTCCGGGTCCACGTCAACAACAAGACCCCGGTAATTGAATAGTCTGTGGGTGACCTGCTGGCCGATAAAAAAATGGGCTGAATTATTGATGGGTACCTCCAACATTTATTCCCAGGTTAAATTGTAGCAGTACCTGCGGCTGGCAAGACAACTACTGTAATTATTTTCCCGGGGTGTCTGTCACCGGAATAGTCGGTTAAACTGATTCTCAAGGGAGAGGTGCCGGAGTGGTTGAACGGGAATGATTCGAAATCATTTGACGGGGTGACCCGTCCCAGGGTTCGAATCCCTGCCTCTCTACCAAATTGATATAGTTACCTTTTTCCACGATCGACTCAGTTCAGAGCCTTCAGCGGGTCAAAAACTCGCCCTGCCGCTGTCGCGCAGCAAACAGGCCGACTTACCTGGATTTTGTTCGTCATTCGCTTCCCCCGCATGCCTGTAGTCATGCTCCTCCAACTCGGCGCTCCGACATTATGCTTACGCAAATGAACGCCCCAAAGCCACCTGCTGTATGTTGGGAATAGTGTCTGTTTGATAGCATCGTACGGGGTGGCTGCCCCGAAACCCGGGTTTAGAGACTATTTGTTTGATGAGAGCACCATCCGGTCCAGGCAGTCTATGAAGACTCGGGCACGATACCCAGTTCGATCAGCGAATTACCCGTATCGCGCAATGTTTCCCGCGCGCTGCGGGGCTTCAGTCCGAGCTCATTAATTGCCTTGGTACAGCGGCATCTGGCGCGGCGATCGGTCGGCTCCGGTCTAAAGCCGCCGCAGACGTTGTGGTTGGGAAACAGTTCTTGCACCAGGTCGAGAAACTCATCGCCTGTCGGTTCGCCGGATTCGTCATGGGCCACCAGACAATATCGCGAGCCATTGGTAGCCACGTCGCTTTCCGCAGCCAAACGCTGGGCTTGTGCAATGTCACGCACATCGATGATGTTCCACGCCATGTTGCCACGCTCTTCCATTTTACTTTCGCCCTTGAGCGCAAGACCAAGGCGGTGCTGCCATACTGCATCATGCGGAACGCCGAGTAGCGGTCCGAGGACGTGGAAGGGGCAGATGGAAATGACATCGATGCCGGTCTCGATACCGAAGGCGAAACCGGCTTTCTCGGCATCCACCTTGCCCTTGGAATATGCGCGCGCCTCGGCTGTCCAGAGCGTTTTACCATCTTCGCCCATATGACGTTCTTCAAGGGTTTCGTAGCTGCCGCCTGCCCAGTCATCTTCTGTAAACATATAATCGGAAGGCCGGTCGGGTGCACCCGGTCCCAACACGGCGGCCACGGAGGACGTGTAAATAACCTGCCTCACCGTGCCGGCTTTCTTGCAGGATGCAAGGATAGCTACAGTCATATCGACTAACCCCTCGTACTGTTTCAGAGGAGAGAGGCGACCGTAGGTGGCCGCGTCAGAACCGATATCCGCAGCAACATGAAATACTGCAGAACAACCGGCAAACGCTTCGTCGTATTCGCCATCCGCGGCTTTATACAGGTCGCAGGAGAAGAGCTTGACGCTACCCGGACCTGTATTGTCGATATCAATAAGGTAGGCCGTTTTGTCCGCGCGCCTGGTATCACGCAGGCAGGCGTGTACGGTGTAGCCGTGTTCGACGAGATTCCTGACCAGGTGTGAGCCGACGAAACCGGAGGCGCCGGTTACGGCAACGGGACCATCAGCAGGAGAGATAATTGTCATTGTATTAAATCCTTTATAAATTAATTATGCAGGATCGAATACTAACAGAAACAAAGCACCCGCAGTTCGATACTTCACCGCTGTCATGCCCGACTATACACACTTATCTGACGTTGCTTATACAAGCGTCTCTTGGCTATGATGACATACGTCGTTATTCTTGGGAAAGCTATTGAGTCCAGATCAGAAGAGAGTCCGCAAGTCTTGGGAAAGCTATTGAGTCCAGATAAGAAGAGTGTCCGCAAGATACTGGATCACGTCGCGTCCGAGGGCCGGACAGTGCTGTCTGCAAGCGAGACATCGATGGTATGCAATGCCTACAGCATACCGACTCCTGAGCAGGGATGGGCGACTTCTGCCGACCAGGCGGTAGCGCTGGCGGAAGACATGGGTTTTCCCGTTGTTCTCAAGATCGATTCTCCTGAAATACTGCATAAAACAGACGCGGGCGGTGTTGCGACAAACCTGACGAGCCAGGATGATGTACGCAATGCGTATTCTCGCATTGTGGCTGGTGCGAAAGCGTTCAATCCGGACGCCACCATATCCGGCGTACAGGTGCAAAAAATGCAGTCCGGTGCCACGGAGGTAATTGTCGGTGCGGTCACCGACCCGACTTTTGGCAAGTTGACAGCCTTCGGTCTGGGTGGCACGTTGGTGGAAGTACTCGGTGACATGACTTTCCGCCTGGCGCCAACCTCTGCTGACGAAGTAGCTTCCATGCTCGATGACATCGCCGGTGCAGAAATCCTTAACGGCGTGCGCGGCGCAGCGCCCGTGGATCGTTCAGCGTTAACTTCCATTATCGTGAAAGCAGGTGCACTGATTGCCGATTTCCCGGAGATCGACGAGATGGACCTGAATCCCGTTTTAGCGTCAGCGAACGGCGCGACGGCTGTCGATGTACGTATTCTGACTGACTTCGAACCTGGCCCGGTGCGAAGTCCTCCTTCCCATGAAGATATCCTGAGTGCCATGCAACACATCATGCAACCGGACGGTGTGGCGGTGATCGGCGCGTCTGCAGAAGAGGGCAAGATCGGAAATTCGGTCATGAAAAACCTGATTGATGGTGGTTACTCAGGCGAGATCTATCCAATACATCCTAAGGCGGAAGAAATACTGGGACGTAAATGTCACGCCAGTGTTGTCGACGTTCCAGGCAACATCGATATTGCGATTTTCTGTATCCCGGCCCGGTTCGTGGCGGGTGTGCTGGCAGAGGTCGGCAAAAAAGGCATTGCTGGCGCCATCCTGATCCCCTCGGGTTTCGCGGAAATTGGCGAACATGAACTACAGGCGGAAGTAGTACAGGCTGCTCGCGATAACAACGTTCGTTTGATGGGTCCGAATATCTACGGTTTTTATTATACGCACCACAACCTGTGCGCGACATTCTGCACGCCTTATGACGAGAAAGGTCCCGTGGCACTGTCATCACAGAGTGGTGGTGTGGGAATGGCGATCGTAGGGTTTTCCCGTTCAACCGGAATGGGCGTTTCCGCAATCGTAGGTCTTGGAAACAAGTCTGATATTGACGAAGACGATCTCCTGACCTTCTTCGAGCAGGATCCAAATACCCAGGTTATCGCCATGCACGTGGAGGATCTGAAGGACGGACGGGCATTTGCAGAAGTTGCCACAAGAGTGTCAAAAACCAAGCCCGTGGTGGTACTGAAAGCCGGACGCACCAGTGTCGGCGCTCGGGCGGCGAATTCACATACCGGGGCGCTGGCCGGAAACGACCGGGTCTACGATGCCATATTGAATCAGTGTGGCGTCATCCGTGCCGGCAGCCTGAACGACATGCTGGAATTTGCCCGTGGATTGTCGGTGCTGCCGACTCCGCTGGGTGAAAATATCCTCATACTGACGGGCGCCGGAGGATCTGGCGTATTGCTATCGGATGCCTGTATCGATAACGGGTTGTCATTGATGACGATGCCGGATGATCTGGATGCGGCATTCAAGGCGTTTATTCCGCCTTTTGGCGCATCCGGC
>JAPOOX010000280.1 GCA_026713185.1 Gammaproteobacteria bacterium | reverse complement strand
GGAGAGAGACCGGGCGAAAACTACCGGTGCTCTGGATGATCATCTGGTGGACCAGATTGCCAATATAGGATCCGCGGCTGTATGCCACGACAGAATTCGTGAATATGCAGAGATGGGTATTACCACACACATTATTTCCTGCACATCAAAAAAAGATGCAAACAATACTTACGAGGCATTTACTGCAAAAAATTTCACTATTTAGAAAGCTCTCATCAAACATGACGAAGAAAATACAGGTAAGCCGGCCTGTTTACTCCGCGACAGCGGCAGGGCGAGGTCTTGGCCCGCTGAAGGCTCCTAATACCGATTTTCTGGAAACTGGCACAAAAAAATGCACACAGGCTATTCGATCAAAGCCGCCGGCAGTATCAGTGAAATAGGCAAACAGGTCTGGGATGCCTGTGCCAATCCGGCCTCCAGGTCCTTTGATCCGTTTCTGTCTTTTGCTTTTCTGGACGCACTGGAAAAAAGCGGGTCTGTAACCCCGCGTACCGGTTGGGCGCCTTACCACCTGATGCTGGAAAACGATGACCAGGATGGTGTACTGGGAGTAGTACCCATGTATCTTAAAAATCATTCTTCCGGAGAGTATGTCTTCGATTACAGTTGGGCTGATGCATTTCAACGGGCGGGTGGTCAGTATTACCCTAAACTCCAGATATCCATACCATTTACGCCTGCTACGGGCCGACGTCTGCTGACCGGAATCGGCGATGATCAGCGTACATTGGAAAATTACCTGATGAGTGGTGTGATGCAGATTGCGGAAAAAATGAAGGTTTCTTCTGTACACATTACTTTTGCTGAACGACCCCAGTGGGAACATATGGGTGAATTCGGGTTCCTGCAACGCACCCATACCCAGTTCCACTGGCAAAACGAAAATTACAGTACTTTTGACGATTTCCTGGCTGCTTTGTCTTCCAGAAAAAGGAAAAATATCCGTCGTGAACGACGTGATGCGGTGGCCAATGGCGTAACTATTGAGTTACTGACCGGTAATGAAATTCAAGAACATCACTGGGACTCATTCTACAGGTTTTATGTGGATACTGGCGCCAGAAAATGGGGAACTTCTTATCTGACTCGCCAGTTTTTTTCCATCATTGGGGAGATCATGCCGCTGAATATCCTGCTGGTGATGTGCAAACGTGATGGTCGCTATGTTGCCGGTGCGATTAACTTTATCGGTAGTGAATGTCTGTATGGCCGGAACTGGGGTTGTATAGAAGATCATCCATTTCTGCATTTTGAAGTCTGTTACTATCAGGCAATTCAGTTTGCTATTGAACGTGGCCTGAGTAGAGTGGAAGCAGGTGCACAGGGTCCACATAAACTTTCCAGAGGATATCTGCCGGTTCACACTTACAGCGCACACTGGATTGTCAATCCTTCATTCCGCAGTGCAGTAGAAAATTTTTTACAGGGAGAACGCCGCTACGTGCAGGAAGAGATAGAATATATCGGGACACATTCTCCTTTCAGGAGTGAGAACTGACCTATGTCTCAATTGATTGAACTCGAACCTGTCACACCACGTATCGGTGCAATTGTGCATGGCGTGAACCTGACAAAATCCTTGTCGGATGAAATGTTTCAGGATTTACATGATGCCTGGATGCAATATCTGGTACTGTTTTTTCGGGATCAGCAGATGACACCGGATCAGCATCTCGAATTCGGCCGGCGATTTGGTGAATTGCATATCCATCCTGCGGCGCCATACTGTCACAACAATCCTGAATTGATGAAAATACATACAGACCGGCACTCACTCAGGAACAACGGGGAAGGATGGCATTCGGATGTGTCTGCCGACGAGGAACCACCGATGGCCAGTATCCTGCATATGCACAGAACCCCTTCGAACGGTGGTGATACGTTGTGGGCGAACATGTACGATGCCTACGAGGCTCTGAGTCAACCGATGCGGGACTTCCTCGAACCTTTGACTGCGTTTCATTCAATGAATTACACGGGTTATTATGGTGATCACAAACCGCAAAGGGAAAACCCTCAGGCAGAACATCCTGTCATCCGGGTTCATCCTGTTACCAGACAACGTGCGCTTTATGTGAATAGTGGTTTCACGAAGCGCATCAGGGGTGTATCAAGGGTAGAAAGCGATGCTTTATTGCAGATGCTGTTCGAACACGTCAAAAATCCGACATTCCATTGTCGCTTTAAATGGTATCCGGATTCAGTAGCCCTGTGGGATAATCGTTGTACCCAACATATGGCGGTATGGGATTACTTCCCGGAAACCCGATCTGGTATCAGGGTGACCGTTAAGGGTGACAAACCCTTTCACTGAGCATTTTTAATCCCGGCGTAGTGACGGCGATCAACTTCCCGTGTCTATTCCCACAGGGCAATGATCCGATCCAGTGATTTCCGGCATGATGAATGCGTTGGATACCTTGCGTTGGGCGGAAGGTGAAGCAAAAATGTAATCAATGCGCCAGCCCACGTTGTTGGCGCGGGCGCCACCCCATTGTAGCCACCAGGTGTAATGTCCCGGTGCTTCTGGATGTTGAATGCGGAAGGTATCTGACCAACCGTTCTTGATCCAACGATCCAGCACATCGCGTTCTTCGGGTAGAAACCCGCTGTTCCTGTGATTGGTTTTAGGTCGGGCCAGATCGATCTCCTGATGCGCTGTATTGTAATCTCCCATTACAAACACGGGACCTCGTTTACGTGCCGTCTGCATTTTTCTGTACAGGGCATCGTAAAATGACAGTTTATACGGTACACGGCTGTTATCACGATTGGCGCCACTGCCTTTGGGGAAATAGGCATTGATGAGTGTTGTGCGTCCAAAGCGGACAATGATGCATCTACCTTCACTATCAAATTCGTCAATACCCAGGCTGGTCTCGATACGGTCAGGCTGCTGCCGGGTATAGATGCCCACCCCGCTGTAACCGGGGCGTTCTGCACTGACTAAATGGGATGTATAGCCGGGAGGTTCCAGTGCAGCCGGGTCCAGTTGATGACGGAACGCTCTTACTTCCTGAATGGCCAGTACATCGGCGTTGCTGGCTGAAAGGAAATCGAGAAATCCTTTTTTGATACAGGCTCTCAGCCCATTGACATTCCAACTGATTATCCGCATTCCTGTATTACCTGGTTCATTTCGAAAAACTATCCATCAGCCGGTATGGCATTTTCAAGGCGTTCTCTCAGACTGTTCAGTTCCTGCCTTAAGGCCTGCGGAACACGGTCACCATACTGGGTGTAATATGCTTCGATTAATGGGATTTCGCTCAACCAACCGTCGATTTCTACACTGAGCAACTGAGCTATCTCGTCCTGGCCCAGATTAATTCCTGATAAATCCAGCGAATCCATAGTCGGTAAGTTGCCGATGGGGGTCTCTACTGCATCCGCGCTGCCTTCGCAGCGTTCGAAGATCCACTTCAGAACGCGAGAGTTTTCACCGAAACCGGGCCAGATGTATTTTCCATCGGCATCCTTGCGAAACCAGTTGACGTAATAGATACGAGGCAGTTGTACATGCTGCATCTTGCTGATGTCCACCCAGTGCTGCCAGTAGTCTGCCATGTTGTAGCCACAAAAGGGCAGCATTGCCATAGGATCGCGGCGAAGTTCTCCAATCGTACCAGAGGCAGCGGCAGTCTTTTCGGAAGAAATAATAGATCCAAAAAATGCACCCTGAATCCAGTTCGCAGCTTCGTTGACGAGTGGAACGACAGTTGCCCGCCGTCCACCAAAAAGAATGGCGCTGATGGGAACGCCTGCAAGATCCTCCCATTCATCGGCTATTACAGGGCATTGAGCTGCTGATACCGTAAATCTGGCGTTCGGGTGGGCTGCGAGGGTGCCGGATTCAGGCGTCCAGTCATTACCATTCCAGTCAATAAGATGATCAGGTGGTTCTTCGGTCATACCTTCCCACCATATATCACCGTCATCGGTTTCTGCGACATTGGTAAAAATACAGTCTCTGTGCAGACTAAGCATGGCATTGGCATTCGAAGCCATCCCTGTGCCGGGGGCAACCCCAAAAATACCGGCTTCCGGATTGATGGCAAACAGACGTCCATCCTGCTGGAACTTCATCCAGCATATATCGTCGCCCACCATCTCTACTTTCCAGTCAGGGATTGTGGGTATCAGCATTGCAAGATTGGTTTTACCACAGGCACTCGGAAATGCCCCGGCTATGTAGTGTACTGCTCCTTCAGGATTAGTCAGTTTGAGGATCAGCATGTGTTCTGCCAACCATCCTTCATCATGAGCCATTGCCGATGCGATACGCAGTGCAAAGCACTTTTTCCCAAGGAGTGCATTGCCGCCGTAACCGGACCCAAAGGACCAGATTTCGCGGCTGTCAGGAAAATGGGAGATATAAAGGTTATCCGGATTGCATGGCCAGGGAACATCTTTGTCCAAGTCATCAAGGGGCAATCCTACGGAATGAACGCAGGGTACAAATTCACCATCTCTGCCGAGTTCTTCCAGCACTGCCTTTCCGATTCTCGTCATGACATGCATTGATGCTACTACATAGGGAGAATCAGTTATTTCGACACCGATATGCGCAATGGGAGATCCCACAGGTCCCATCGAAAACGGGATGACATACATGGTTCTACCGTGCATACAGCCCTTGAATAATCCCTTCAGCGTTTTGCGCATTTCATCGGGTGGTATCCAATTGTTGTTAGGGCCCGCATCAGCTTCATCTTCCGAACAGATAAAAGTCCTGCTTTCAACCCTGGCGACGTCCTTCGGATCGGATCGTACCAGGTAACTGTTGGGCCTCTTGTCGTGATCAAGTTGCCGGGCTACACCGGACTTGATCAGAATATCCCACATGCGGTTGTACTCGTCGTCGCTGCCGTCACAGATGATGAAGTCGTCGGGTTGGCACAGTTCTTTAATTTCTTCCAGCCAGACTGCCAATTTAGTATTTTTCACCATAAATCAGGATGCCCTTTGCCTAATAGTAAAGTTTCGAACAGGGGTTTAAATGCTTAAATATTTCGAATAGAGAGATCAGCTGTTATGGGAAGAATATAGTATTCGTTAATTGCAAGCCAGTTTCTGTTCCGGAAGTCGGTTTTGTCATGAATGCGTGATTCTTTTCCCGGGACAAAATACGATATGAGTCGTGTAACTGGAGAATGCTAATGGAGTGTTCTTCCCCTGGATTCCAGTGAGAGGAGGCGTTTGCTGACAATCTGGCGAAGCTTATCGTCTTCAGATGCCTGCAACACCTGGATATAGGTATGTTCCGCCAGTGACATGTTACCCTGCATCTCGTAGACGACCCCCAGTTGAAAATTGAAGTCCAGACGGTTCGGTAATAATAGCAACTGGCGGTCAATACAGGCTTTACTGTCCTCCCATGATTTTTTCTGCCAGAAGATGTTTTTCAGGTTATCCAGAATGCGAATCAGGACATCCTTGTTACCTGCACTGGCAAAGTATTCATCCCGCAACCCGGTATTTGGACCTGCAAGTTGCTCCAGCAGTGTTGCGCAGTCCGGTTTGCTCAGGATTCGTCCAGAGAACGGGTCCACAATAATCCCCTTTTCCAACTCATAACAGACCAGGAAATGTCCTGGGAAACTGACGCCGTGTACCGGTAAGCCAAGCTGTGACCCGATTGAAATATGGATCAGCGCCAGGGTAATGGGGATGCCATGCCTGGTATCGAGCACACGATTAAGATAGCTGTTTTCTGGATCATAGTAATTTGTGGCGTTGCCGCTGAAAGCCTTGGTGACATGGATGAAATGGATAAGATTATTGACCAGAGTAACAGGTGACACAGCCATATTCTGAGTCTGTTCAAACTTTGTTGCGAGATTTTCAAGAACTGTAAGATAGTGATTTATGTCGAGATCAGTTTGTTTTTCCGCAGCAATGAGAAGAGCGGCCTCATCCAGGTGGATATTTTCATCGGGTAGTCTCGCGATGTCAGTAAATCTTGCTCTTGCATCTTCATTCATGGCGTCATCTTTACAATCCTGGTGTGGATATGCAATATGGATAAAAACAGATGTATCAAATGATAGGTAACGATAGAGCCTTCAGCGGGCCAAAACTCGCCCTGCCGCTGTTGTGGAGCAAACAGGCCGGCTTACCTGGATTATCTTCGTCATGTTTGATGAGGCCTGTTTCATTAATGAGGCTGTTCGCAGATGGCTTTGGGGCATTCATTTGCACCAGCGTCTGCGCGTCCCTCCCGGATTCCCG
>JAPOOX010000060.1 GCA_026713185.1 Gammaproteobacteria bacterium | reverse complement strand
GTCCCTGGGTTGCTGGCACGGTTTTACAGCACAGCAACTGGCCATGTCGGTGAAAAAACATCGCGGTACCATGGAAAAATCCTACATTTATCTCAGTGGCTGGATGATCGCGGCATTACGTTCCCAATTCGGTCCGTTGCCGGATCAAAGCATGCATGAAAAGACCACGGTTCCTAACCTGATCAACGAAATCTATGTTTTTCTCAAGCAGGCAGATGCCCGGGAACTCCGGCATATCTTTATAGAACTGGATGAAGCCCGGGAAAACGGCGGTGACGTTGAAGCAGTCATGGATCGAATCAACAACTTCCAGACCCATGTTGTGCCCATGATCGCTGATATTGATGCGGGCTTTGGTAACGAGGAAGCGACTTACCTGCTCGCCAAAAGGATGATCGAGGCAGGAGCCTGTGCCATACAGGTTGAGAATCAGGTGTCTGATGCCAAGCAATGTGGTCACCAGGCGGGCAAAGTCACAGTACCGCATGAGGATTTCCTCTCAAAAATCAATGCCATTCGCTACGCATTTCTGGAACTTGGCGTGGATAACGGGATCATTGTTGCACGCACCGACTCACTTGGCGCCAGTCTTACACAGAAAGTACCTGTATCAAAAGAGCCCGGTGACCTGGCCAGCCAGTACAACGATTTTCTGGAGACAGAAGCAATCCACGACCTGAATGAACTGCAGGAAAACGACATCACCATTCATCAGAAAGGCAAGCTCGTAAAACCGGTCAGGCTCGACAATGGCCTCTATTCATTCCGCGACAACACGGGTTTTGATCGGGTGATCCTGGATTGTGTGACCAGCCTTGGTCATGGCGCCGATTTGTTGTGGATCGAAACTGAACGTCCCAATGTAGCTCAGATTGCCAGTATGGTGGATGAAGTACGAAAACACGTACCCAACGCCAAACTGGTCTATAACAACTCGCCGTCATTCAACTGGACGCTTGCATTCAGGGAACAGGTTTACGGTGAATGGGTCAAGGCCGGCAAGGATGTTTCAGACTATCCAGACCCGGCCTGGGTAGAGAAAGGATTGATGGATGCAAGATATGACGATACTGAACTGGCTGCTGAAGCCGATTTTCTGATTCAGAAATTCCAGCAGGATGCGTCGGAACATGCGGGGATTTTCCATCACCTGATTACTCTGCCCACATATCACGAAACTGCTCTGGGCACCGATGTATTGTCTGAAGGTTACTTTGGTGACGCTGGCATGCTGGCATATGTGCGAGATATTCAAAGACGTGAGATACGTCGGGACATGGCGTCCGTCAAACATCAGGATATGGCAGGGTCGAATATTGGCGATGACCACAAAGAGTACTTTTCCGGTGATAATGCATTGCTTGCTGGTGGCAGAGATAATACGATGAACCAGTTTTAGGTAATGCATCGGGATCAGAGTGTTATTGTTTGTCACCTTGCAGTGCATCTCTGACCCGTGCATTGCCCAAAACAACGTTCATTCAGATTCACAATCTGAATATTTCCGGTATATAAAGCCCCGGGATTGTCGTGGACCTGTTGAAACCGCTGGAACTGGAAAACGATTCACTCGACTGGACGGGTAGATACCGCAATGCCGATGTATGGGAAGTTCTGAATGCGGCCCGGGATGGAGATGTTGACAAACTCCAGGACCTTATAGCCCGGGAACAGAGCATTGTTAATGCACAGTTCTGGTATGTCTCACCCCTTCACTTTGCCGTAAGAGAAGGGCATCTGCCGGCGGTTGAACTACTCGTGGAAAACGGCGCCGATCTTACTTCCCAGACCCTTTATGGGGGTGAAAACTTTCTGCAGGTTGCCATGGACCGTGGTCGGGAAGAGGTGGCAACGTATCTGCGCAGGGTATTCAAAGAACAAATTGCGTCGGATGGCACAAGCCATGAAATCCACCATGCCGCCGCTGAAGGTGATATTGAAACCATCGCCGGGATACTGCAGAAAGATCATTCACAAATCAATGTGGGTGATCCAATGGGACGTAGACCACTGCACTATGCCATTGAAAACCAGCACACTGAACTCATCAACTTCCTGCTGGCAAATGGCGCTGACCCTGATGCTTTGGGTTTCAGCAGTGATAATCGACTGGGAGGATACGGCTTTCGTGCTGTGGCTACGGCGTTGTGGCGCCACCTATACTGGCGGCAGCGCAATGATTACACCACGGCACGTCTATTACTGGAGCATGGTGCAGAATATTCGATGACCATCGCTGCAGCACTCGGAGACGAAGACCGTGTACGTGAACTGCTGTCAAAGGACAGAAATTATGCCAACCACCAGGAACCTGGCGGCAAGCGGGCTATTTCAGCCGCCGCGGAAAGAAATCACCGGAACATCGTGAAACGATTACTCGATGCAGGCGCAGATCCCAATCTGCAAGAGGGTCCGAACTGTCCCGGAGGATATGCACTGTGGGCAGCTTCTCACCTGGGTTTTAGAGATATTGCTGAAATGTTGCTTGAATCTGGTGCAGACCCCAATGCACCTGTCGAGTCTTCCGGCAACCCGACTGAATCTGCAGCAGATTCAGAAATGAGAACACTCCTTTATCTGTACGGTGGTCGCGTAAGTTTGTCTGCTCACTTTCACCAGGGGAACATCGATACAATCGCATCTCTCCTGGTAGCGGCGCCGGAAATTTTTGACGGGATAACTGCAACGGAAGGATTTACCCACTGCGTGAGTTCATCCCATGGCGACATTGTAAAACTATTGTTGACTCACGGTATTCGTGTCCCACCCCAGGTCACATACTGTCAGACTTACCTTTGGCAAAATCTGGAGTTGACCCGTTTACTACTGGAGAACGGTATGGATCCGAATTTGCCGAATTGGCAACAGATTCGACCGCTTCACCACATGGGTAGAAGAGGCGAAGTGGATGCAGCCAGACTCTTTATCGAATTTGGCGCCGACCCGGGTGTAATTGATGAAGAATACCGGACGACTCCCCTGGGTTGGGCAGCTCGATGTGGGCAGACCGGGTATGCTCAATTCCTTCTGCAACGATTCCCGGAATGGAAGACACACCACCCCCCGGATATGCCTGAATGGTCACAGCCCATGCAATGGGCACAACGGCGAAACCATGCAGAAATTATCAAATTGCTGTCTTCAGCTTATAGCAATGCTTTCTGACCCTAATAGTTCACCGGCGGGTACACCGGCACCTGAGCATTACCATTGCATCACGTGACACGTCTCCAGAAATTTTTCTGAAAAAAAAATTAATAAATTTTGAGAAGCAACCCATCGAATAACCGGAACAACAGTTCTGGAAATTCAGATACTGGCGTCAGTCAAAGGGTGGGACAATGAAGGGTGGGACAAAATTGTGCACCCTGTTTATAGTCAACTGGTACAGACTCAGATCATCCAGAATGACATACGGGCAGGGGATCAGAATCGGTAAAACTTGTTTTACAACCGGAAATTTAAAATATGTGTTAATAGTTTGACCCCGCGACATTCACAGCAAATTACGCTAGCATTTGGTTTGTTCGTAGTGTGATGCCATTTTTGCAGCCGAGAAGGAACATCGCGATGACTTCCACCATCACCGTCCATAATATCGATCCAGGAGTTAAGTCCTGGGTCGATAGCCAAGCGCATTATTGTGGTGTCTTGATGGATGAGTTCGTTTACAGCCTGATCCACGAATATTGTGCGAAAGACAATGACCGTATAAAGCCTTCCGAATCCTTCAAACTATATTTCGACATTAAGCACGGAGTCGGACCTGATACCACCCGGACATTACGACTACAGGACGGTCGCACACCCTGACTAGAGCAGGACGTGGCCTCGCCGGGATTCTTGGCCGGATCTCTGGAGCAGGAGAAATGAAGATATGAATGATTACTCTACACAAGACACCCTTGAACTCGAAGTGACGAATTTCGGTCCGGTAGTCGAAGCGAAGATTGACCTGCGTCCACTGACTGTGTTCGTTGGACCGAGTAACACTGGAAAATCCTACTTGGCGATCCTGATCTACGCACTGCACCGGTACTTTAGTGGTGGCAGACATGACCGACGCTTTGCACACCTGTCACATCGACTGTTTACAAGTAGAGAAAAAGCCCTGTCAAAAAAATCAATCGATGCTCTTATCAAATGGTGGGAACAGGAATTTGGGAACAAAGAAAAACAGAATTCCCTATCCAATTTTAAAAAAAAGGTCGAAGACAAAAAAACTGTCACTCTACCCGGTTCGGTGACTAAATTGATTCAGTCTCTATTCGATGCACAAGGCGATTCGCTCAGTCTGGAGCTTGGCCGGTGCTTCGGTTCCGATGTCAGTGAACTGATCCAAAAAAAGAGCGAATCGGATGCGAGGATCATTGTTCGACAGCGGCTTTCGAGCAATTCTGTTCACTTCGAGCACGGTTTGACGTTCGGTTCAGGGAAAAAAAAATTGAAAACCACGGTTCCTGAAGAATTAAAAATTGAATTGGGCATTCATGAGCATAATTTCGGATTTTATGAAGTGTTTGAGCTCATGCAGCGCAGAAATTTAGGTCTAGATGAATTCGAAACAAATTTTATACTTCGAAGACTGCTCGAAATATTAACATACCTCGCGCTGCCTCATCTTCTTGGTCCATTCCATCGTCCCGCCTTCTATCTTCCCGCAGACCGTACCGGCGTGATGCATGCACACAGTGTGGTGGTCAGTGCGCTACTCGAAAGCGCATCGATGACAGGTCTGCGTCCAGCTGCGCGTACGCCCATGCTCTCGGGTGTTTTGGCGGATTTCCTTGAACAGTTGCTCGAACTTGATAATCCCCAGTACCGCCGTAGAAAATCCAGCGAAGATATTGGAAAGCGAATTGAACAGACCATTCTTCGCGGGTCTGTGGACCTGGAGAGGGCGGAAACCAGCGGATATCCACGTTTTACCTATCGACCAGTGGGATGGGAAGACAGTCTGCCGTTGATGAACGCCTCGTCCATGGTTTCGGAACTCGCGCCAGTCGTTCTGTATCTGCGTCACAAAGTCATACTCGGGGATGTACTGATCGTCGAGGAACCGGAATCGCATTTACACCCTGCCATGCAAGTTGAATTCACACGCCAAATTGCTGCACTCATCCGGTCAGGCATCCGGGTGATACTCACTACGCACAGCGAATGGGTGCTTGAGGAACTCGCTAACATCGTGCGTCGGTCCGAACTTACCAAGAATCAACGGAAGCAAGTCTCTGACAGCGATATTGCGCTTCGCCCGGACCAGGTGGGGGCTTGGCTGTTTAAACCGGAAGATGACTACGAAGGATCGAAGGTAACAGAAATTCTGCTCGACGATTCCGGTCTTTACCCTGCAGGCTTCGATGAAGTAGCGGCAGCCCTCCACAATGACTGGGCGGATATTTCGAGCCGAACAGGAGAATCCGAATAACAGTGGATTTGAAAAAAATTGAAACTTCACTGAATCCGAATTGCATTATGTCCGGGGAATTGAGCAAGGATGGATGCACGGTTCCGCTCACAAATGCACCTAAGCAGCGCTTGATCGTGGATTTAGACAAACCGGAATCGCCGCTCAATAAAAATCATACGCGCTGTGATTATCTGTTCTTTGCCAATGGCAAAGGAGCTGTCTGTTGGTTTGTGCCTTTGGAGTTAAAAAGAGGCAGTTTACCGGCCAAGAAAATAGTCCAGCAGCTTCAAGCGGGTGCGACGGTAGCTGAGCAGCTTGTTGCTGATAACGACCCGGTCAGGTTTCGTCCTATAGTGGCATCCGGCAGTATACATAAGCACCAACGAAATATACTGAGGAATAAAAAGGGGGATTATATACAAAAGTACCCAAGCAAAATTAGAATCCTGTCGATGGTACATTGGTCATAGGAACATAGACTTCTGACGATGTGATAATTCTGCCATAATCATCCTCTTCCTCGCTGTGCCAAATAGCCCTCATGAGGTCAAAGGTGTCTCTGTCATACTCATATAAATCACCAGCGACAAAAGGATATCGACTAAAATAATAAAAATAGGTTTCTGTCATGGTAGCAAAGAATTCTTTCCTGTCCGTCATCCCGTAGTGGAGTTCGGGTTCAACATACCACGAGAACATGCTTTTAGCCTCATCGTATAACCCTGACTCTTTTGCGTCTTCAAAGGCAGATTCTATATCGCTATTGCTAAAGCTACGGGATAAAAACTGATCGTGATAGGCATGAGACATTTCATGTATCAGCGTATTGCTGCAACACCTAGTGTACTTGGTCAGGAATTCCATGTTTCGGAATTCGACAGAACCCCGTTTGTCCATATTAAAATCGTACAAAAGACTCGACCAGTAAATTTCTGGGTAGTAACAGGCATGTGGACAAAGTTCTTTTGAGTCTGGATTTTCTTCTATTGTCGAATCATCAGTAAGCCAGATTTTAACATGCCGTAAACGCTTGACCGCGTGCATAGGTAGAACATTTACTAAGTGGGATATCTGTGCTCTCAACCCCCACAAAGCGGCCTCTGTCTTTTCTGGCTTATGGTCTGCCGCCCGGCCTGAAACGTACACGGTAAACCCAAGAATTTCATAATGATGATGCTCTTCTGTTGGCTCGAATGGTTCATCATCACTATCTGTGTGATCCATGGGCATGTAGTTATAATCAATAATGTCTGCGACCGTTCCTACCGGAAGAAGACTTATGGACGCAATCAGTATAATCGTGGAAATAGATAGTTTCATATTAAGTCCCTCACTCATATGAAGTGTAGTATACGACACTCGCGAAGGTGCCGGGCCATGCACCATCGCACAGAGATTGTGGAAGTCCTGTCTATTTACCTTATTGGGGGATCAATCCCAACTGGTATAGGCTATTGTATTCGGCAAGTAACCCGACAAAACGGGCTCTCTGCTCGGTGGTGCAAACAGAATACTAGCACAGAATTCTTTGACAATTTAAATAAAATGTTTACTATTGTATTGAAATAGACAGGATCAACAACAAAATGAGAAGAAAGACAATAGATGTACCTGACCCTTCGTATCAGCCTACACGGAAAGAATTACAGGAAGATTTGAGGCTCAAAGGGACATTTGAGGATGCAGTCAAGGCACTGGTTCGACCTGTTAAAATTCGGAAGGTTATGCCTCGCAAGAAAGCAGTGTAAACAGAGCAATAAGTCATCAAGACATGGCCAACCTTGATGATGTATAATGTGGTGTGTGGTGCCGGAGGTGGGATTTGAACCCACAAGGCATGTAGGTAGTGACTACATTAACCGAGAGATTGCGAGTCTCCTGTGTATACCAATTTCACCACTCCGGCTGAATAGCCCGGACCCCTAAAAAGGTCCGGGTTTTTTATGGGGGTTAACTATAGGGGAGTATATACTTAACTAGACAGACGTTAACATCTTGTCGCCGAGGTCGCCGCATTCATCAAATACATCCTCTATTGGCTTTGCTCCTTTGGATATATTGCATCTGGGACAGAGCAGTTGCACGTTTCCGGGTTCATGCGTGCCGCCTCTGCTAAGCGGTACAATGTGATCAACGTGATAGCCTTCGTCAAGTGACGCACCACACCACCGAAACGCACACCGACCATGCTGTTGCTCCATCATCTGCCCAATGTGATTCTGAGTGACAGGGGCTACATAGGCGTTCAACTTTTTTGCACGATGGGTGGCCGTATTATTCACCTGATATTCCCGCGTCCTATAGGGGTTTTCTTCTTTCCATCCGGGATCGCCCAAGCAACTATCACCCTCACAGTCACAAGCAAACACTCTGAATCCATGTTCACAATGCCTCCTGGCATACATGTTTGCCGCAGCTCTTTTCCTCCATATAGCAGGAACTTTCTTCCGGTCAAACCGTGACGAGGTTTTCTCGGTCATCATACTCATATGACGCTTTCCAGCGTCCGTGTATGCCCACACGTGATAGGCAACTTGTCTAGTCATGTTATATAATCCCCTAACTATAGCAGATTGAATCGGTTATGCCCGTGCACCTGAATCAAGGCCATTGCAAGCAATCAGATCGTCATACTTCAATCGCTTGCTTTCCATGCCGGTGCAAACTGTAACCATCTGTTCGATGGTATCCTGTTCACGGACATTGTGGCGTTGTGCGAACTCTTGAACATAGCGGTCAAGGTGTTTCGGAGAGAGTTTGTGGAACGTCCCCTTGTGTGCCCGTTTGAGCATTGACCAAAGGGACTCTATACCGTTGGTATGAACATCGCCTCTAACGTACTGTGAGAGCGAATGTTTAACGCTGGAATGGTTGAAGGGAAGACTTGCATATACTGTGGCTTCGTCTGTGTAGACTGTGGCATCTGGGTTAGTGTGTTGTTTGACAAAGCCTTGTAATGTTTCAGCGTCCGTTGACGTTACAACCTTCGCACTTACGTGATTGCTCTCCCTGTCTTTGATGCCTACAACAGCAGTCTTACCTACTGACCCTCGACCTTTCAATGTCTTACGTTTCGCGTTGCTCATATTAGCGCGTCTACCACCGACATATGTTTCATCTACTTCTACCGGTCCGTTAAACAGATTGCCTGGGTCATTTTGCGACAATGCAGACCGGAGCCTATGAGCCAGGAACCATGCTGATTTTTGAGTTATCCCCAAATCTCTATGGAGTTTCATGCTGGATACACTCTTAAGGCTTGTCATGATCTCGAAGGTAGCAAGTACCCAGTCCTGATATCCGATCTTCGAGCCTTCCATGACTGTACCTGTTTTCGTGCTGAAACGAGGGCGGCCACATTCTTTCTCACGGCAACGAAACGGCATTGTAGGATGGTTGCAACCAGTTTGAACATTCATTGATCCGCACTTGGGGCATGAGATACCAGCAGGCCAGCGTTGCTCTATCAGCCATTGTTCTGCTGTTTCGTTGTCGGGAAACATTTTCAGAATCTGTTTTATGGTGATGCCTTCACGGAAGGCTTTGCCTGGTGCTTTCTTATTCATGGTGTTCTCCTGATTCATAATAACAATGTTACAGGAGAGTACCCACAATATCAACAACTATTTGGGTACTTTTGTATATAATCCCCATAAAAAGAGTAAAATCCACTTTCATAATCACATTGAAGCTGTTCGCTTGATCAAGTGCGGCACCCCTTTGTCAATGGCGCTCACCAAATGAGAACAATATTGCGGTCCATACCGCCACCTTTGGGGAATGATTGGCGGCAGTGTTCTGGCTTCCTGGTTAGGCAACCCATAGCAACAGAATGAACCCTACATTCTAAGGCGGAGACAGATCCACGGTCCACTCGCCAAATTTGGCACTATCAAGGTTGGCATGCTCGAGAAGCGTGACCAACTCCTCTTGACGCGGCTGCCCCAAGACCACGCGATAGGCAGCCAGTTGCCTCTTCAAGCGGTTGAACGCTTCGACTTCCTTGGTATAGGCAAGCATTGGAACATGCCGTTCTACTCGGCAATCTCCAGGAGCGATCCAGTAAGGGATGAGGCCATTTTTGCCCTCACCATCGCGGTAGTGTCTTTCCGCGAGTTCGAATATCCTGGTCCAGATGTCATCGCCCATCTGCCACGCCGTCAGGGCTTCTTGGCCGTGAGTGGCTACAACATTACAACGCAAGGCATGACCCTTGTAGCGATTGACACGACCTTCGCGCTGTTCGAGATCGACGGGGTTTCCCGGCAGGTCCCAATGAACCAGACGACGGCACCAAGGATGAAAGTCGAGCCCCTCTTGACCGATGGACGTGCTGGCAAGTACGAAGGGGCGGAAAGGGCTGTTAAAGGATCTTCGCACGGCGTCTTGGCTGAATTCGCGATCATCCTCTGTGCGAATGCGCCCGAAACGCTGGGCAAAGATGGTGCGCAAGCGAATTTCTTCCCGTCTGTTGTCGTCCTTGGAGTTGGCAAAGAGGCGCACATGTACTCGTGACCGTGTGGGCGGCGCAACCTGAACAAGCGCCTCTGAACATTTGGCGGCAATCTCCTCGTTGCAGTCCCGCTCGGTCCAAGCATGCTGTTCCCAAAGCAGGTGCCACTGCTCATCAAGCACCGCTTGTAGGTTGCCTTGCTGACAGTAACGGAGAACTTGGCGCCAGTAGGCTTCGTCCTGGCCGGTGTCAGTTTCAACTGATAGCTGACGAATCAGTGAGATCACAGCAGGTTGGTTGAAAAGGCTCCAAAAGGCTTGCGCGATTTCTAGCGAGAATCGTCGGCGAGCCTGGTCATCAATGTTTGTTGTCTTTAAACAGCGCGAAGCCAGGATGGCTGGCGAACCAAGTGCGACTTCGGTGAGCAACTCCGCCAATCCTGGTGGACGAGCACCCAGTTTAGAAATGTCCAAAGCCAGTACATCCTCAACATGTGCTCTGAACGGTTGAGCGTCGGGTTTGTGCAACGTCTGGTCTTCGCTCAATCCAGTCAATTCGTCGCAGCTCCAAGCCTTGAGGAAGTCTCGCAATGCAGGGTCCAACAGAAGCGATACGGCCCACTCCCAGCGGCGGTCAACATCCTGATTTTTGGGATCCGGTAGTTCGGCAAGCAGGCTACCTATGCGCTCGCGAACCCAATCTCGGCGATCCTTCCCGTTTGGAGCATCCAGTGGATGAGCACGATCTGCCAAGGGGAGACATGGCATGAGCAACCACAGTAAGCGATGGCGTGAAACCACAGACTCTGACTGGGTGAAGCGAAGTAACTCACCTTGCTGGCCCCGGGGTTCTTCGTACTTCTTCACTCGTCCAGTTGCAACCATCCGGCGCTCCGCCTCGTAGCTCAGAATGGCACTTACTGCATCGGGTACCACATTCCAGGCAGAGAACATCAGCGTCTTGGTTACGCTTTGCATGCCTTTAAATGGCCCTTCGAGTGACCAGTACGGTAGTGATGGGGGGATCCATAGCAGACGCCACAGCCCACCGTCGAGCAAGTCGCCCACCATGTCTCGCAGTTTCGCGTTCGCTGGTTCGATCTCCGACCAGATTCGGATTCTTTCGGCCTGTAGAAACGCGGGGGTGTGCTGCTCAACAACAGTTCTCACTTTGTGGGAAGCATTCATTAACGCTTCGTCGAGATGTTCACTCACCTTGTAGCCATGCATAAAGTGCGCAAGGTATGGTGCAGACTTCCAGAACGGCATCGGGTCGCCGCTACCCACGGCGCGAAACAACGCATCTGAGGCGAGATACTGACGCACGTCAACAGGCGAGATTTGACAGTCCCGCTCATGTGCTTCGACCATCGCGTCCCGGTTTTCCGTAGCCGGAACCCTTTCTGTTCGAACCATGATAGTGCGGAGCGCAGTTTCCACATTGTGTTTGGCGTCCAAGATAGATTCTGTGTGATGCGGTTCAGCCGTGGCTCGTTTCAATGCCCCACCGAACTGAGCGAGTTGGGATTGCAATATCTCGACACGTGAATCGTCACCATTAAGCAAAAATCGCATTGTCGCCAGAAAGTCCGAATAGTGTTCTTCGTCTGCTATTTCGGCATCTGAAGTATACAGCTTGTACGGCGTTGCAGAGAGCAGCAAGGTGCGAACAGGATTGCCTTCTGGTGTCTCTGCTCGAAATAGCGCTTGCGCCAATTCGGCGCCTGCATCTTGCTGGATTTCTCTGGTTTCGAGTAACGGTTTGAACCGCTGGAATTCGTCGAGGATGACAAGGTCGGGCTCTAATGCCTGGACGCATACCTCGGCAAGGAGCTGCCGTAGTTTCACGATCACCTCATCCCGTCGCCTCCTTGCATCGTCCGGCCAGCTCTCACGATACCGCTTGAAAGTGTTGAGCTCAGCGGCCAGCTTGTCTGAAAGGTGGGACTTTGCTAACGATGTTTTAAATGCACTTCGGATACCATGCTCAATGGGCACGTCTTCCCCCAAGCGATTCCGCCAACTTTCACGCGACCGAATATTTCCCTGCAGCAGGTTCGAAAGGGCGATATTTTGACCGACGATTGGTTGGAGCAGGTGGTACAGCACAGCCCGCTCTCTCCATTGGCCTTTGGATTGGCCCATCTTGAACGACGTTCCTGGGGTGAAACTGATGAAGTTCAACTTGCTCTCAGCAAGGCCAGATTCACCGTCTAGAGTGGCAAGTTCGGTCGCCAGCATCGTCAAGCGCGTTGCCAGAGCGAAAGAACGTTCTGCGGCGGCGCTGATCTGCAACTTGGGGAGATTGGCTCGTGCGATGCTGTGATTGCTACAGATGTACACGATGTCGATACGTTCGACTGTATGCCAAAGGTGTTCGATGGTACGGGCTATTATACCGCGAGCCACCAGTGTTTTGCCGAGTCCGACCTCATCTGCAACAAGGAAACGCGCGGTGCTGTCTTTAGCCTTGAACAAACGGTAAAAAGCGTGTTCCACCGTGCGACGCTGAAAAGGCTTGAGTGGCTTCAGGATGTCTTCAGTGTTCGGTTTTTCCACTTAACTTCGTTCCTTAACTGCTTGGTCTACGGCGGTCCAGATGTTGAACAGTTGGTCCGGGACAATCTTGCGACCTTCCTCTGTGGTGCGGAGTTCGTCGATCAGTCTGCGTATCGGCTTCAGGCGCTCGGGTTCACGAGAAGCCACTCTCATCAGATCTTCCAATAGTGTTTCTCCTCCCGGCCCATTTCCCCCAAACGTCCCTTTGTTGGCACCCTCGCCTGCTTGCGCCCAATCGACCATACCTTCAAGGCCACCAAGCAAAGCGCGAAGGAATTGCAGGAATCGTTCGGGACTATCGATCAGAGAACGGAGTACTTCATTGAGGCGACCCTCTGGCATCCCTTCAGCTGGCAGTTTGCGTGCGAATCGGATGTCCTCCACATTCTTGTTCGCAACATGCAGGCGAAATGCAAAAAACGCAGTCAGGCGTGATGCAGGTAATGTCCAGTGCACAGGCTGTTCGAATGTTTTAGCATGTTCTTCGGAAACGGAAACAGGCCATGTCGACACGGAGACATCCGGTGGCAGCACGATGGCTTCTTTGAGTGAGCAGAGAAACCCGTTGTCTGCTGGTGCGCAAACCACCTCAAGATGTTCAGTGAGTAACGCCTTCTTTACCTCCATAATTGCTGCTAGATCATCGCCATTCTCTTCTTGCACACTTGCATCACTTCTGTGGTAGCCAGCACAGAGTTTGCGAAAACCCGCATTGAGAAATTGCTCGATTCCTTGGCCACTGGTACTGGACCGTCTTCCTTTGTTACCGGTAATCGAGGCCATCGCTTCGACGTTAGGGCCGGTAAACGCAGCAGTGGTGAGATTGGCCGAACCGACGAACCAAGTCACATCCCATCCATGTTCTACAGCGATAATCTTGGCATGCAACCCTGAAAGCCGAGAATTCGTCCCGTCCTCAACTTCACCCATGCCGGCATCTTGCATAACCATAACTTCATCCGCTTGATTTCGACGCCATGCCGTAAGGGAGTCTTCGGATAGCTTGTCCAGTTCTTCCTTTCGACTAACGAGCATGCTTTTGCCATTGCTCATATTAGCGATCGCATTGAGAGCGGATTTACCCACAAAGGGGGCGATAGCAAGCAGGCGTGAGACGCCGTTTGGGGGTTGCAACATTCGGTACGGCTTCCGGACCTGCTTCTTGTCCAGCCCCAATACATGAAACTCAACAGGGTCCTCGAAACCATCCGGGGAGGGAAAGCGAGTCCGACCTACTTCTGCCGCCAACTTGAGCATGTCTTTCCTCACAGCTTTCGCTATACCCTCCGTGGAAAGGTCGGGCAGTGTTTTCAGGAGATCGTGCAAGTGTGCGCTCGCTTTACTGCGCTGTTTCCTGGCCGGTGATGCCTCGCTCGCCAATGCAACATCCCAAGAACGATCAAAAGTGAGGTTACGTGACATCACACTGACCCTCAACAACGGCATCTCTTCGTGTTCCGCTGTGTAACGCACAACCCACACCTTAGGATGGAAAACTCCGCCTCCACGCGCCCGCACCGGATGAACGCTGGACTCCAGCATTGCATACAACTCACGATGGGTACGCGGGATTGCGATACCGCTCTCGTCCACGAATACATGTACCCGATCACTCGCTTCCCGTAGAGCTTCGAGCAGGAGCAGCGGATCTGCGAGGAGTGCTTCAAGATCGCTGTCGGCCTGCACCAGAACTCCGAGCGGCAACGCCAACAACGTCTCAAGGTCGAGCGTGTAGGTGGTGAGTACTGCCATGTCAAGTTTGTAGCCAGATGGAGGCCGAAGAAACTCCATGGCGACCGTTCGGGATTCGGGAGAGAGCATCAGGCAGTAAGCCCCTGGTGCAGGTCGCAGAGCAACTGCTTAACGCGAAACCAGCGAAAGTCCATTCTGCCGACACCGACCTTACCATTCCAATCCAGCAGGCGTGCCCTGTTGACCAGCCTTGCCCGCCCGCCCTTGAGTTGCCGCTCGCGTTCAGCGATCAGTCTGCGCAATTTGATGTCCTTGCCTACCGCATTTGCATCGATTTTCGAAATCCGTCGTGACCAGTTCTCGACAAAGTGTCGCTGTGGATGGGGCAGACGTGTTGGCCGACAAGCGACAAATTGCCACAGAACATTTGGATCAAAGGGTGCCTCCTTGGCTTCTCGGCCCTCCCAATCGGCAAGTTCCATGTGATACTGTTCGACCAAATATTCTCCATCTTGCTTACATTGTTCCGCAAGTAGCAGGTTATAGAGCAATGGCATGCCTTCCACGTGCAAAGAGAACCGCCGGGCCAATTTGACTAACTCAACCACTCCAGAAGGCGCTCGTCTCACATCTGGATCCTCCCAAAAGCTGTCAGCCGGTGTCTCCGAACCCTCTTGAGCCAGCCATGCGAGCAAACTCCCATTGCACAGTTCCATGATACGGCCTTGTAAGAATCCCGCTTCGTTACTCGTCAATTTGAACGATGCTTCTTTCGGGAAAGACGACGGGGCACACGGTAGTTGTGGATGCCAGTTCGGCTCACGGCTCCAATCCTTGCCTGGATCGTCTGGCCGACCAACACCACCACGCTTGTTCGTGAGTTCTACAAAGTTCGTGTGGTACCAGCCTTGACTTTGTTGATGCATGAAGATACCCCATCGTACTAACCCCGACCAGTAAACTGCGCTTGGCAGACGCCGTAATGACTCGCGCGAGCGAGCACCGATGACACCATCAGCCTCGCTGTTCATCAACGAGTCGATCAAGGAAATCTCCGCTTTCCGTGCCGCTTGCGCTACTTGTTCGCTTCCCAGCCTACGAGATTCCAGGTCCTGATACATCCAGGGTAGAAAAAGCATGTAACGTAGTCGTGTTTGAATCGATGAAGTGCCAGGGAAGAGCGCGTCCGACAGTGCGTCCCGTAGGCTTCCAAGACCCATTTCGTCAATGGTGCCTTGCTCGTTGAACAAGTCGAGCACACGACGCATCCGGTCGCGGTCGCCGGAGGTGAGGTCCAGCCATGTCAAAGTGGGTTCCATGTATTAGGACTTTAGAAAAGTTAAGTTAGTCACTTATTCTGGTATAAGCGAAAGCTAATTAAATGCAATGTTAATTTGTAGCACGATCCAAGGTGTTTTCGATAGATTCATAGAAAAGCGCGTTTATTTGGTCGAAATTAATCAAAATCGAGATCGTAAACTATAGCAGTGTACTTCAACCCATCATACTTGTTCCATTTATCCATTTTGTCCGTCAAATTAGGTACTCTAAATCTACCGGATTATGGTCAACCGGGAAAGATTCAGATCATCCAGAATGACATACAGACAGGGGATCAGAATCAACGTGATCAGTGTCGCGAATAGAATACCGAATCCCAGGGAAACCGCCATCGGAACCACAAATTGCGCCATAGGGCTGGTCTCCAGCAATATAGGCAGCAGTCCGAAGAAAGTTGTCAACGAGGTCAGCAGGATAGCCCGGAAACGCTCCACACCCGCGTTCCTGGCCGCTTCCGTGACTTTCACGCCCTCGGACACGGACTTGTTGACAAAGTCCACCATGATAATACTGTCGTTCACGACAACACCTGCCAATGCGACAATGCCAAACAGCGAAAGGGCGCTGAATGGGATGTCGACAACCAGATGACCGATCATGGCGCCAATGATACCAAAGGGAATCACCCCCATGATAATGAGTGGCTGAACGTATGATTTCAGAGGAATGGCCATGAGTGCATAGATGGCAAACAATCCCAGAGCAGCGGTGATGATCAGGCGCTGGATCAATTCGCTTTCCTCCTTGCTGGCGCCGCCCAGATCTATCGTTACACCTGGATATTGATCCCTGAGATTCTGCTGGAATTCTCCCGACATCACATCCTGAACGATATCACCCGGGGGTGTAATCGTATTATCAACAACTGCCGTAACCATGATATTTCGTTTGCCCCACTCGCGTTCAATGGTTGCCGGGCTCATCCGTTCTTCGATTTCAGCTACTGCTGTGAACGGGACTTCATCACCGTCGGCGGTTCGTATCGTCATGGACTCCAGGTTACCCAGAGACTCACGCTGGTGTTCAGGATATCGAACCATGACACGGACCTCTTCCCCGCCACGCTGTATTCGTTGCGCTTCCACACCGTAGAATGCTGCCCGAACCTGACTGGCAAGATCATTCAATGAGAGGCCCAGTGCTTCTGCAGAGGGTTTGATGACGATATTGATTTCTGGAATTGATCCCCTGCCACTGCTGTTGATTTCGTAAACGCCGGCATATCCGCGGAGCCTTTCTTCCAGCATCTGCCCGGCTGCTGCCAGTTCTACCGGATTTGATCCAGTCAGCAGGAACCCGACATCCCCGCTACCGCCATGAGACATCATAGCTCCAGAGAACTCCAGTTGCCGGGTGCCTGCCAGTTCACCTACAAGTTCGCGCCATTCATTGGCGATAACATCTGCACTGATGTCAGATTTGAAACTCACATCAGCCAAGATAGTGCCGGATGTTCCGAAAGTTCTGGCTGATATGTTTACCAGAAATTTTTCGTTTTCCGGTTTGCTGTCATCAAGTTCCTGCAGTTTGTCTGAAACCTCCCTGACGATCTTGATAACCTGCGACGATGATGCGCCTTCTGCCAGTTCCACTCTCGCCACGACAAAATCCATATCCATACTCGGAAATATGACGGTGCGGACATAGGGGCCAAAAATGAAACCGATCGACAGAATCAGCATGGACAGGAAGATTGAGGTAGTGATGTAACGGTGCCTGAGTGCAATATCCAGAAAGGGCTTGTAGTAGTGCATACGGACATGCTGCAGATGACCAGCCATCAAATTCTGAAACTGCCTGATCGGATTTCCTGAGGTGGAGGATCGCGGTTTCATTGACGATAGATGCGCCGGCAGTATCAGTTTGGATTCGATGATGGAGAATGCCAGACAGAGGATTACCACCCAGCCGATTGAAGCCGGGATGGCGCCGAAAGATCCAGGAACCGACAACAGCGGGGCAAACGCAGCGATGGTTGTGAGCACCCCGAAAGTTGCGGGGATTGCCACTCTGCGCGCACCCCGGATGACATTGTCGATGTTCTGCCCATCCCGTTCCGTATAGGTCTGCACACTTTCCCCGATCACAATTGCGTCATCAACGACGATACCCAGCACCAGGATGAAGCCGAACAGGCTGAGCATATTGACTGAAGCGCCTACAAGTGGCATCAGCGCGAAGGCGCCCAGGAAAGCAATCGGAATGCCCAGCATGACCCAGAATGCGAGTTGGATGCGCAGGAACAGACCAAGAACAAGCATGACCAGCAAAATGCCAAACATCATGTTGGAAAGCATAATACCGAGAGTACCATTCAGCAGCTCGGTAGTGTCTCGCCATGCTTCCAGTCTGATCCCTTCAGGTAATGTTGTTTTACGTCGTTCGACGTATTCCTTCACTTCTTCGGATATCTCGATCTGATTCTGGTCGGAGACTGCAAAAACGTTGATGCCGATACTGGGCTCACCATTGAACAGTGAAAAGAATTCCTGTTCGACGAAGCCATCGTCCACTTCGGCAATATCTCCCAGGGTCAGCCGTGTACCATCCCTTCTGTTGAGTAATACGATATCTTCAAATTCGGGACGGGTATGGGCCTGGCTTTCGGTTCTGAGGATGATATCGCCGGAATCGGTTTTTATGGCGCCGGCGGATAAATCAAGGGAAGAGAGCCGTATGGCGCGGGCGACAGATTCCAGGGTCAGCCCATATTGTCTGAGTTTGGATTCATCGAGTTGTATACTGATTTCATAGGATCTGGCGCCAGTGATGTCAGCCTTGGTAACACTCGGCAGTGCCAGTATTTCATCCCGAATAGTGGTGGCAAGTGCCTTCATGCTATGTTCGGACAGGTCACTGCCGGTAATCTGTACCGAAATCGCATCCATTTTGCGAAAGTCGCGATTGATAGAATACCGTTCTGCCTGTTCGGGCAAGGTGGAGATCTTGCCCATTGCCATGTTGACTTCTTCCATCACGATCTGCATGTCATAACCCGTTTCGACATCCAGCATTACCGTGCCGCTACCCTGTTGTGATCGGGAAGTCATCCGTTCAATGCCCTCGATATTTCTGACAGCTTCCTCAACCTTCAGGACTACACCTGATTCAACCTCTCCGGGGGAAGCCCCGGGAAAGGGAATATTGATGTCAATCTGTTGGAATTCCACTTCCGGAGTGACCTGGATACGGATTGAATAGGCTGATATCAGTCCACAACCGATAATCAGCAACATCAACAGATTGGCGGCAACGTGATTACGGGCAAACCAGGCGATAATTCCATGGTGAGTGTCGATCATTATTTCTCCACTACCTGATCAAACCGTACCCGTGTGCCTGGCAATGGGTTGTCCAATGTTGTTTTGCAGACTAATGATGCTTCTTCCAGGCCGGATTTTACATAGATAAAATCTTCATCGGCTCTGAGTAAAGCTACCGTATTGGGTGTTAGAACATTGTTTTCGCCGACGGTCCAGACCACATTATCTGCCCGCAGAACACCCCGGGGCAGAACAATGACTTCTTCAAACAATTTCCCTTTGATACTGGCTTCAACAAAAGTGCCGATTCGAAGGGGTGTCCGCCAACGTTGGTGCAGGCGATTGTATGGGTCTGCCACTCGCACAACCACGTACAACACACGACTTCGCTGATCAAAGACACCTTCTGTACGTACGATATTGCCTTCCCAGTGATAGACGGTTCCGCCAAGTTCAGCCGTAAGGTCAACGTGGATTCCAGGAATCTGCTGCCCTTCTATAAAGGATTCCGGCAGATCGAGATAAGGGAGTTCCCGGTCGGGCAACGGCAGACGAATTTCGGCGAAATCAACCGCAAAGGTTACTGCCAGTTGTGTCCCGGCAGCAACGAACTGGCCGACATCCACGCGTTTTTCCCGGATCAGACCATCATAGGGCGCTCTGATCGTGGTTCGTTCCAGATCGCCTGTTTTCTTCTCCAGGTCGGCCTGGGCGAATTCAAGGTTGGATACGGCTTCGGCGAGTTGTGGTTTGCGCAAAGCCAGGTCTGTTGCGGACTGGCTGGGTAACAGGGACCTGGACCTCTCAAACTCGGCTGCCGCGTATTCGGCGAGTCCGGTTTCCTGGGTTACGTTCATCTGCTCTGCCGTAACCACTGCTTCTGCCTTTTTGACATCAGCACGATAATTCCTGTCGTCGATGCGGATGAGCACATCTCCCTTTTTGAAGAATCCACCCACGAGAAAAGCGGGGGACACTTCAGTGATCATCCCGGACACTTCGGACACCAGCGTGGTCTCGGTTCTGGGCGTTACCGAGCCCTGTGCCTTGACCGGAACGTGTAATGAGCTGGAACGTGCCCTGATGACTTCCACGAGCAGTACCGGAGGTTCCGAACGTTGTTCGGTAGGCTGCGGATTATGCAATATCATCCAGACAGCGACCAGGGTACACGTCGTCACGATGATTACGGGTATAAAAAAATTTTTCAGCAACGGGATTCTATAAGTCAGATCAAAGAAGAGGGGCATCGGCACAAAATGCTTCAGTTATAACAATAACAGTATTGAGTGTTATTTAAAATCCTCCGGGATTTTCGCCTGTTCCATGGCAGCCTCCCTGCTGACCAGATTCTGGTTCAGCAAATCCCTCAGGCACTGATCCAGTGTCTGCATACCCAGATGCCTGCCGGTCTGGATGGCGCTATACATCTGTGCGACTTTATCTTCACGGATAAGGTTTCTGACAGCCGGAGTACATCGCATGATTTCCATGGCAGCCACCCGGCCACCGCCTGTCTTCTTCAACAGAGATTGTGAAATCACTGCCTGGAGAGATTCAGACAACATGGAACGCACCATGGATTTTTCTGCAGCAGGGAATACGTCAATGATCCGGTCAATGGTTTTAGCCGCGGATGACGTGTGCAGGGTAGCAAAAACCAGATGACCGGTTTCCGCCGCTTCCAGTGCCAGGCGAATCGTTTCCAGGTCTCTCATTTCCCCAACCAGAATGATGTCCGGGTCTTCTCGCAGCGCTGACCGTAATGCCTCGCTGAAACCCAGGGTATCCCTGTGTACTTCACGTTGGTTGATCAGACACTTTTTGCTGCTGTGTACGAATTCAATCGGATCCTCGATCGTCAGAATATGCCGGTACCGTGTATCATTGATGTAATCAATCATGGCAGCGAGGGTGGTACTTTTACCGGACCCCGTAGGTCCCGTTACCGTTATCAGTCCCCGTGGAGTATCCGCGATGCTTCTGAAGATGGCGCCCAGATTGAGATCATCCATGGTCAACACCCTGGACGGAATGGTTCTGAATACGGCGCCGGCGCCACGATTCTGATTGAATACATTGGCCCGGAACCTGGCAACACCGGGTACTTCAAAGGAAAAGTCACACTCGTGATACGATTCATAAATTTTACGCTGCCTGTCATTCATGACCTCGTGAATCAATTCCCGTACTTTCTCCCGGTCCAGGACGGGCAGGTTGATTCGCCGGATATCACCATCAATCCGTATCATTGGAGGCAACCCCGAGGAGAGGTGAAGATCGGACCCGCCCTGTTTTTCACTGTATGCCAGTAATTCTGTTAAGTTCATTTCCGGAATATCGGTTGCCCACCCTGCCGAAGATTGATTATCGTGCACTACTCAACGTGAATATTTAACAGAATTAATCTATGTCCAGTGTAGTCCAGAACCTTCAATCCGTGCGCGAACGTATCGCTCGTATCTGTGCGGTATCGGCCAGGGACCCTTCTGAAGTTCAACTGCTGGCCGTCAGCAAAACAAAACCCGCTACTCTGGTGCAGGAAGCGATTGCAGTTGGTCAGCGGGACTTTGGGGAGAACTATGTTCAGGATGCAATGGACAAGGTACTACTGTTTCCCGATGTCCACTGGCACTTCATCGGTCATATCCAATCGAACAAAACCCGCTGGATTGCCAATCATTTTGACTGGGTACATTCTCTCGACAGTCTCAAGATCGCCCGCAGACTCAACGCGCAGCGGCAACGGGAAGCTCCGCTTAACGTACTGTTACAAATCAATGTCAGTAACGATCCGGCTAAAGCCGGATTGGCTGTTGACGAAGCAGGCGCATTGCTGGAAGGTCTGTCAGACATGGAGAGACTGTTGCCCAGAGGATTGATGACCATCACGGAAGAAACAAACGATACCGTGACACAGAGAAAATACTTTCGTCGTCTTGCCCAACTGCTGAATGAGTTGAACGCACAGTATAAACTGAACCATTTCGACCAGTTATCGATGGGGATGACCGGCGATCTGGAATCGGCCATTGCCGAAGGGGCCACCTGGGTCCGCATCGGAACGGCCATATTTGGCGCGCGAAAGCCCGTAATCAATACACAGGATTAACACATGAAACTGGCATTTCTGGGTTCGGGAAACATAGCACGCGCAATTATCGGGGGATTGATCAACCACGGCGCCCGGCCTTCTGACATTACCGCAGCAGACCCCGTCCAGGCAGCCCTGGATGAAGTCGCGAAACTGGGGGTCAATACCACCACAGACAATTCGGCTGCGATCAGGCAGGCTGATGTGGTTTTAATTTCGGTCAAACCCAACATCGTCCAGGCCCTGGCCAGTGAGATAGCACCCACCGTCGGCGACCGTCTTGTGGTCAGTGTGGCGGCTGGAATTACTACCCGTTCGCTTGCTTCCTGGCTGGGCGATAACGTTCCCATCGTCCGCTGCATGCCCAATACGCCCGCACTGGTTCAAAGCGGTATTACAGGGTTGTTCGCAACACCGGGAGTTGCCGATGAACAACGGGCTCTTGCCCAGGAAGTTCTATCATCCGTAGGCAGTTGTATCTGGGTTGATGAAGAGTCGGTACTAGACGCGGTGACTGCTGTATCCGGCAGTGGACCCGCTTACTTTTTTTACATCATGGAAGTCATGGTGTCAGCTGCCAGAGAACTCGGTCTGCCTGAGGATATGGCGCACAAGCTGGTGCTGGAAACCGCGCTTGGCGCCGCCAGAATGGCGGCAGCCAGTGATGAAGCACCGGAAGCGCTGAGACTTAATGTCACTTCTCCCGGTGGTACAACAGAAGCGGCACTGGACACACTGATGGACAATAACCTGAATGATATTTTCTCCAAAGCTGTTGCAAAAGCGTATCATCGTTCGATTGCACTTGCCGCAGAAGCCGAGGCTAAAGGGTAGAAGGTAAATGAGATGCAGCACTTTGGCGCAGTCAAGGGAGCGGCGAATATTTTTTTACAGACAGGGATAATGCTGCAACAGATATCTGGCTATAATCCTGTCTGTTCATCAAGGAACAGGAGTTGAAATGACTCAGAATTTTGCAGGCGCTGGTGCATTTATAGTCCAGATGTTTTTTGGCATCTACATATTGCTTATCGTATTGAGATTCCTGATGCAGGTGTCAGGCGCCAACTATTACAATCCCCTGTGTCAGGCAGTTGTGAAAATCACTGGTCCCGCGATTCGGCCGTTCCAGAATTTTTTCCCCGCCATAAAAGGTGTGGATACCGCCACACTGATAGTTGCGATCATCATACAACTCATCGCATTGATGCTGATCATGTTGTTTGCCGGTGGAGAAATTTTTCTCTTCAGATACATCCTCTGGTCAGCGCTTGGCGTGGTATCCCTGATTCTTGATATATACTTCTTTTCACTGCTGATTATGGTCATTGCAAGCTGGATTGCACCTTATTCAACCCACCCTGCGCTACAGTTGATCAACCAGTTGAGTGAACCCCTGTGTGCATTCGTCAGAAAATTTCTGCCCCCAATGGGAGGGATAGATTTTTCTCCCATCCTGGTATTTATTGTGATCAGGCTGATCGACAAATACCTGATAGTTGAACCTCTGGCCGTCATGCTGGGAATTCCAAATGGCATAATGCTGGGGCTCTAGTGTTTCTTGTGAAGATTGCCAGGTAGTTCTGCTGATGCGAATTGTACTGGCAAGCAACAACCGGCATAAGCTCAGAGAGATCCGGGCGATGATGCCTGCCGGGATTGAACTCATTAATCAGGAAACTCTGGGCATAGACCCGGCGGAAGAGACCGGCCTTACCTTCGTTGAAAACGCTCTGCTCAAAGCAAGACATGCAAGCAGGCAAAGTGGATTACCGGCAATCGCTGATGATTCCGGTCTGGAAGTTGAGGCACTGGAGGGTCGACCGGGAATCTACTCGTCCCGGTATGCCGGACCGGACGCCACCGATGGGGACAACAATCGTAAACTGCTGACGGAGATGGACCTTATCGATTGCAGGTCTGCCCGCTACCAGTGTGTGATCGTATACCTTGGACACGCACTGGACCCTGCACCGATCATCGCACATGGCGCCTGGGCCGGTGAAATTGTCAGAGAACCCCAGGGACAGTCAGGGTTTGGATACGATCCGTTGTTCCTCATTCCTGACATCGGCAAGACCGCCGCCCAGCTGACATCAGACCGGAAAAATCAACTCAGTCACCGTGCCAAAGCCCTCAACCGGTTTGTGGTGCAATTCAATGCCTGACATCCCCACTGGTCTGTACGTCCACTTTCCCTGGTGTGTCCGTAAGTGCCCCTACTGTGATTTCAATTCCCATGAACAGGATGGACCCATACCCGATGTAGAGTATACCCGCGTGCTGATCAGTGAACTGAGACAGGAAGCGGAGGCATCACAACCCTTGCACAGCATTTTCTTTGGCGGTGGAACACCCAGTCTGATTTCGCCCGGGAACATCGCCAAGTTGATCGGGGAAGCCAAAACCCTGTTCTCTTGCAGTCATGACATGGAAATCACCCTGGAAGCCAATCCCGGCACCCTGGACGATTCCCGCATCAGGGATTTCAGGCAATCCGGGGTCAATCGGCTGAGTCTTGGCATTCAGTCTTTCAACGATCTATATCTCAGACAATTGGGCAGAATTCACTCCTCGAGAGATGCGTTACGGGCGATTGCCAATGCAAGGGAAGCCGGTTTTACCAACCTGAATCTGGACCTGATGCACGGTCTGCCCAATCAGACCTGGGCCGATGCCGAACAGGACCTTAAAACGGCGATATCATTCCAGCCGGAACATATTTCCTGGTATCAACTGACGATTGAGCCCAACACCGTGTTTTACCGGTACCCACCAGCATTACCTGACGAGGATACGTTGTTCCGGATCCAGGAAAGGGGTATGCAATTGCTTGCTAACAACGGCTATCAACGGTACGAGGTATCGGCATTTTCACGGCCTGGCAGGCAATGCCGACACAATCTCAATTACTGGCAATTTGGTGACTATATCGGCATTGGCGCCGGGGCACATGGAAAGTACACGACGGATCAGGGGGTATTCAGAACGTCAAGAACCCGTATGCCCAAGAGCTATCTTGGGGACCCCGGCAAAAAAGTCACACCGGTGGCCCGGGAAGAACTGCCACTTGAGTTCATGATGAACGCGCTGCGTTTGAGTGATGGCGTAGACCTGTCGTCCTATGAAACCCGAACCGGACTCCCGGTGGCAACCATCGACCCATTCCTCCACCAGGCTTTTGATCGGGGATTTCTTACCGCCAGAAATGAAATCAGACTTAACGCTTTCGGCATGCGTTTTGTGGATGAGGTGCTGCTTCTGCTGACACCCTGACGCGCATTGCAGTCAACCCAGTTCAGGTCTGCCTTATCCGGGTTGCATCGTAGCTGAACAACCTGTCGAACATCTTTTCGCTGGCTTGACCCGCAAAACGATCTCTGACCCACGCGGTCACACCTGTTGCATGGAACAGGGTCTTGTTCCGTCGGGAGCTTTTCTGTACCCAGGCTGTTCGATCACGACGCAGTTCCTGGTAGCGAATGAGACTTGATGGAATATCTTTGCCGGCAGCAACGCACCGGGCGAGTACCGCGGCGTCTTCAACAGCCATCGCGGCGCCCTGCGCCAAAAAGGGGAGCATTGGATGACAGGCGTCTCCAAGGAGAGTAATTCTGTTCTGCCCCCACAATGGCATCGGTGGCCGGTCAAACAACGCCCATTTAAAGCAGGCGTCATGGTTGATATTGTCAATCAATGTCGTGACCGTATCATGCCAGCCGGTAAAATCGTTCTTCAACTCGGCATGACTTCCCCTTTCCGTCCAGGATTCTGTTTCCCAACCTTCCTTTTCAACGACGCAGACACAATTAACGCATGTACCATTGCGCACGTAATAATGTACAAAGTGCTTCCGTGGCCCCCACCAGACAGTGGCTACCGGTCGAATAAAGTCTTTTGGCAATTGATCTGTGGCAACCACGCCCCGCCAGGCTATATTGCCGGTAAATTCGGGTTCATCAGGCCCAAAAAGCGCGTTTCTGACCACCGACCGGATACCGTCAGCACCTGCCAACAGGTCGCCGTGGTACTCTTGGGCACCGGCAACTACCCTGACTGCATCGCTATCCTGTTCGACAAGTTCTATTGCCGTACCGGGATGCAGTCTGATATTAGGATCAGCACTGGCTGCCCGTACCAGAACATCCATCAGGTCTGAACGATGGATATGATAGTAGGGGAAGCCGTACTTTCCCCTGTGGTTTTCAAAATCACTGGAAGCGATTACGGCGCCACTTTTCCAATGTCTTACTTCCACCCCCCGTGGCAGGAATCCAGTGGCCGACACTTCCTGTTCCAGCCCCAGATCATGCAGGACACGGGTACAATTTGGGCTTAACTGTATGCCGGCGCCTGCATCCGGGAATACCGGCGCCTGCTCAAAGACCTGAACAGAAAAGCCAAACCTGGCAAAGCTCAACGCGGCGGTCAGCCCACCGATGCCGCCTCCGGCGACGAGTACTTTTGCACCGCTCATGTGCTTTGTTCGGACATCAGAAAGCCCGGACCATTATTCGGCCGGGTGTGTGCG
>JAPOOX010000216.1 GCA_026713185.1 Gammaproteobacteria bacterium | reverse complement strand
GATTGATGATCCGTATTACATCCGTGCCAGCAAGTACTCCCCTATAGCTTTATTGCATCCCAGGCCATTTCAAATGCAGTTTCAATATTCTTTCGCGTCATCTTGGTCTTGTAGCTTGAACTGGAAAGAACCGGGATCGCTGAGAAAATGAAAGCGACGAGAATGTCGTCATCTATTCTCTTTATGACTTTGTCCTTGGCGCCGGATTCAAGCGCGGCAAGAAACGGTTGCATGATATTAGTGGCCTCAGTGCTATTGACAAGATCGTTGTACGGTGAACTCCGGAACTGTTCGTGGTACTGCAGGTGATCTCTGTTCTCTGAAATGAACTTGAAACTGTTGTTCCAGATCTTTCGAAACATTTCCTTGAGAGGAGATGTTTCATCGAATCCTTTCATGGCGGCCGAAGCTTTCTGCTCATGTATTTCAACAAATATTGAAATCAGGAGGTCTTCTTTGTTTTTGTAATAAACGTAAATTGTAGCGGGCGACACATTTGCTTCTTTTGCTATCTTCGATACCGATACATCAGCAAAGCCAACATCGCTGACCAGCTTGACTGTGGCTTCAAATATCGCTTCCCTTTTGTGTTGATCTCGTGGCCGCACTGTTTTATGATAACTAAATGATCGTTCATAAACTAATTGAACTTTCATACTGCGTATTGAGCGCGCATTACAACACAAATGTGGTGGCTCTACAAGCAACGAAAATTACTTCTAGAGGGGAAATACACATGAAACAATCGATATCAATGGTGTCATTGGGATTGGCACTGACCCTTACGGGATTCCCAACTGCTTATTCGGCCGATGAAGCCGAAGAAGATGAGAGTAAGTATATCGAAGAAATTATCGTCACTGGCGAGCGCGGCGAAATAAGGTCGATCGACCGGGCGATGACCGTCACCGGCTTCAACTCGAATATGATCCAGCAACTGGGTATCCAGAACACCAACGATTTGGAAGTTCTCGTACCCGGCATGCAGATCGGCAACCGTAGCCAGGGCGGTGGCAAGCAGGAGGACGGTCACATCATTATGCGCGGCCTCGCTAATGACCGCGCTGTCAACTTCTTCCAGGACGTAGGAGTGGCGGTTTATATCGACGGTGTCTATAGCGACCAGTCCTACGGTCTTGACCAGGGCTCCTTGTTCGACGTTGAACGCGTCGAGGTAATGCGCGGCCCCCAGGGCACGACGGGCGGTAAAGCCGCTATCAGCGGGGCCATCAGTTTCGTCACCAAAAAACCGACCGAAGAGTGGGACATGAAAGCGTCGGCAGAGTTTACCGATCAGGCAACCCAACAGGCCTTAGTTGCCTTTGGCGGTCCCATTGGAGACAGTAACTTCTCCTATCGCCTGGGCCTGAGCCGAATGACTGGCGACGGGCTGATCGAGAACGTTGGCAGTGGCCCTGACGCAGGTATACCGGATCAACTGATCTATTCGCCACAGTTGCGCTTTACCAATGATCGCTGGGACATCACCGCGCGTTACTCGAAACTTACAGACGAAGGTACACCGCGAATCTCGCTGATTATCGGCGCGCGTAACGCCGAAGAAGAATTTCTGCTGGATCAATACGGTAATCCCCGTTGTGAACTCGACCCCGAAACACAGGCAACAACCCGGGATTGCATCACGGACGAAAACGGCAATCCCATCTATTTGATCAATCCGTTCTTTGGCCTGGGGCAGAACCCGGCCGTCGTAGACTGCCCGGGATTCAACCTGGATGGCACCCGCGATCCGGGTGCGCCGGTGGTCTGTGATGGGAACGATCTGACACTTGCGATTGAAAACAATGCCCCGTTTTTTCAGGACAACGCGCAGGAATCGATGACCCTGGAGGCGCACTACACCCTCAACGACAGCCATGAACTGATCTACAAATTCGGCAATCGGGACACCCGGCAGAATAACTCATCAGACGCCGACCAAACCAACAGACAAGGAGGCGGCGTCTGCTCCGCCATTCACCCTCGTGTACTGAGCGGTGAACTGGTAGCGGGTCAGACCCACCCGCGATGTGCGTTGGATGGCAGGGGTAACGGCGCCTACTCGGACTTTATGGCCGCCTGGCATTTCACTTCGGATCAGGATAGTCACGAATTGTCTCTGGTCTCCGATAACGCTGGCCCGTTCAACTACACCTTTGGCTATACTCTTATCGACGGTGAAGAGCCCTTTGTATTTTCGAATTCATTCAACGGTGTGGAAACCGGCAACAACAACAATAATATCCCGGTGTTCTATCAGGATAACTCTGCTTTGTGCGAAGCCAACCTGGAAGCTCGCCACGGCACGAATCTGTGGAAGCATGCCAGAACTCCGGGCAGCGACGCCAATAAAGCCGCCGGTTTTGTCTTTGGTTGTCACGGCTCTTCTCCAGCAAACTACTGGAGCGACGTGACCAACGCCGGTAGCCATGTTGCTGGTGGTGACGCCTACCAGTTTTTCTATGGGAATGTCGAGTACACCTCCCAGGCTATCTACGGCAACGCCGAATATGTGCTGAACGACGAGTGGAAGGTGTTTGGCGGTGTCCGCTTCAACGATGACCACAAGGAGCACAACCAGAATGATTTTAGCGGTCAATGGCCGGTAAGAGATGCAAACGGTGAGATCATCTATTTTGAGACGTTTGCCATACTGAGAAGCAAGCAGTATGACTACCGTTGTTGTCTTCAAGGCGGCGTCACGGATCCTAGCACAGGTGAGGTCGTACCCCCAGACCGGACCTTCCAGGATTCCAAGCGCAGGACCTGGAGGGAAACAACCTGGAATGTCGGCTTCGAATACACACCGTCAAATGAACGGATGTGGTATGCACGGATCTCCAAGGGCTATCGTCCTGGTGGTTTCAGAGGTTTCGCCCAGGGGCTTAGTGAAGCCTGGGATGCCGAAGAAATGATCAACTACGAAGGCGGCCTTAAGGGACTGTTTG
>JAPOOX010000305.1 GCA_026713185.1 Gammaproteobacteria bacterium | reverse complement strand
TGCAGTAGGTTCAGGGCGGCATCGCATCGAGCTCATCCTGCTTGTTGGCTTTGAACAACATCTCACGGGACCCCAAAGTCGTCCAAAATAGTGCTCATTTGGGAAGTTGTGGCAACACCCAAAAAGCGGACAGATTAATTGTTTTAAAACCGGACATTTCCATTTGCTCCTAACACGACAGCTGAATGTCTTCTTTTTCGGTTGTAATATATTTCTATATATTCAAAGGTCGCGCCTTTAGCTGATTGTCTGGTCTTGTATCGTTCTCGATGAAAAATTCGGGTGTTCCCCTTCAATCAATACTTCCTGACAAAAGCTGATTCTTTGGAATCAAATTTTCGAGTCAGCCGGATTGTTCCACCAACATGGGCACGGATGCTGCCCGCCCCAAATCGTCGACGACGCGAACAGTATATTTACCGGGTCGCGGTTTCCAGAAAAATGGCTCGTCGCGATTTACGCGGGCAACAAAATGATTGTCGACAAACCAGAACAGTTCCCGCGTATCGGCATCGGTGACAGCCGAAAATAACAACGGGTATTCTTTTGCAGTATGTGGCGCCTGATACACCAATGTACTCAGTGGTGATGCGATTCGCGGTGCATGTCCAAAACTGGAAGTGACAGCCAGTTCACACTCCGGCGCCCATGCCGGTGGACGCCGCATGGCGATACCCGCGCGTTTAAATACTGCGGCGATGTCGGAGGGCCAAAATTCGTAAACCTCCTCTCGGACCGTTGCGTTGTCTCGCTGACAACTGCGTAACCCGGTAGAAACGTCTATGGCCACCGGCCTGTGTACGGTGGAGACGTTGATTGGTGATACCCCGGGTATGAACCAGGACAGCCCGGTGGATGGGCAGTGGCGCCCTGGCAAGTCACCGGTACGCGCGCAAACGCTGACTTTACGCAAGTTGAGCGAAGGGTCCGGGTGGAACGGTCCGGTGGTGATGTCAAGACTGTCGACAATCGAGAAAAACAATGGCGCCGCTGCTTCCCGACCCACCAGGTGAGGATTTGAACTGCCATCAAAGTTGCCCACCCAAACTGCTAAAACATAGGGTCCAACGATGCCGATGCTCCAGGCATCCCGATATCCAAAAGACGTACCGGTCTTCCAGGCCACCGTCGACTGTTCTGCCAATGCAAAGTCCGGTGTATCAGGACGCGGCACATCCTTGAGTATGTCCAGAACCAGAAAACTCGCTTCTCGGCTCAACAACTGACGAGCCGGCCTGACGGCGCCGGCTCCTGGCAATGTAGAGTTTAACTCGCGCCACTCCCCACCGTTGGCCAACACCGCATACAAACGGACCAGTTCTTCCATACTGGCTTCACTGCCCCCGAGCGCCAGCGCCAGACCATGCTCTTCCGGACCACGCAACCCATCCAGACCTGCCGATTCAAGCCAGTTGTGGAAGTGATCCACACCCAGGCGCGCCAGCAGGTGAACAGCCGGTACATTGCGGCTGTGAATCAAGGCATCCCGTGCCGACACCGGCCCCATGAAACCACGATCAAAGTTCTCCGGCGTATAGGCCGCATAGCGTCGTGGAGCGTCTTTCATCAACGTCATCGGGTGAATCAATCCCCGGTCCAGCGCCAGACCATACAACAGTGGTTTCAAAGTGGACCCGGGCGAGCGATTGGCCAGAACGCCGTTGACCTGCCCCTGGATATCGACATTGAAGAAATCTGCCGAACCCACCAATGCCAGTATATCCATACTCCGGGAGTCCACCAAAATTGCCGAAGCATTGTCCAGACCCGCGGTTGGACGATTCCCAAGGTGACTGGCGATGCGTTCTTCCAGCAGTGTCTGTAGCTGTAGATCCAGCGTTGTTTTCTGTACGGTTGGTTTCAGTACACCTTGTGCACTACCCGGTACATGATCCCGAACGAAGTGCGGCGCACGAAACGGCAGTTCCGCCGCGGGTCTGAAATCCATGGGCGACGATAAATTTGCCAGTGCGGGATGATCCATGGGGTAGTGGCTCAACCATTGCATCATCAAACGCCTTCGTGCTTCACCCAGTTTTTTCCGGCCTGCCGGACGGGCCGGATTACGAACGGTTGGATTCTGTGGCACTACCGCCAGGGTGGCCGCCTCGGTCAAACTCAATTCACTGGCGGATTTGCCAAAGAAAATCCAGCTCGCAGTACCAATGCCTTCCACACTGCCGCCGTATGGCGCCAGGTTCAGGTACGCCTCCAGAATCTCGTCTTTGTCGTAGTGACGCTCCAATTGGACAGCTCGTGCGATCTGGACAAGCTTGCCAGGCGGGGTGCGGGTATCCAGACCAAACCGCAGACGCGCCAGTTGCATGGAAATCGTCGAGCCGCCTACCGGCCTGCTGCGCTGGACCCAGGTTGTCCATGCACCACGCAACAGCGCTACCGGATTAAAACCGGGATGGTAGTAAAACCAACGATCTTCATATAGCAAAGTGATGCGTGGAACAACCTGGGCCATCTCACCAAGAGGCACGAACAGACGATAGCGATCGTCATCCGCCAGCGTTAACTGCAGTGGCCTGTCGTCACGATCAGTGATCAGGGTCGAGAAAGAAGCGCCGCCATACAGATCGGGTCTGGGAATGATGATGGTCGCCAGCACAGCCAGGGATACGATGCCAGACAACCACCAGCGGATCACTATTGCACCCCTTTTACCAGGAATCGTCTTGCTGCTGTGCGACCATGGACATCACGGTTATACATAGGCTCTGCATAGGCCGATGGCACGACAAAGTTGCCCGGGCTTGTCAGCCGCACCCGATAATCCAGCTCGATCATGCGCTCACTGAATCCGCGGTAAATGACAATCCTGTCTTCGCGAATATCAAAGTATTCGCATGACCAGCCTGCATTATCCAGGCGTACCGATTCGGTGATAATCTCGAATCCACCAGGAAGCAGGTCTGTGATTGCAACGTTTCTCAATACACCACTCAGAGAGCGTATCCTCAGACGGACGGTAAGTTCATCACCCACCGTCGCTGTTTCGACTTCCTCGCCGTCATCATTGAGATATACCCGCTTCAGCTGTATACCCTCGGCTACCGGTTCCATTGGCAGAGCCTGATCATAACCGGACTGTGCCATGGCGTAATAAAAGCCATCGGAGGCTGTGTCCAGGTCAACGAGAACGCGCTGTGTATCCACAGGCAGCGAAGTCTGAGCCAGTGGCGCTACTGGACCGTCCAGGGGCAGCATGTCGTCCGGACCCCATGCCACCACCTCTGGAATGACTACCGCACCTCGACGGGACAGTTGGCGATGGTATTCACCGAGCGCCAGTATGGTGTAGGCTGATGACAATGTATTGAAGCGATTGTCGAATACTGGATTCATCAAACTTCGTAGCGCCTCCCCGTTGACTGCATCGAGTCGTTCCGGGAAGTGGCGCGCCAGCAAATACACAAATTGGGCATCCCGTCCCAACTGCGTATCAAAATCAGTATCCGCACTGGTGGGATTACCCATTCGATAGCCATCGACCAGACGCGAAGCCAGAATGTCATTCTTTAGCAGTTCGAACGCGGCGGCCATGTATACAGAGGTGATATCTTCCCGCCATTGGTTGGCAAACCGTTGTTGCAAGCCTTCCTGCAGGCTGGTCAGGTAGTTGGTAGTCACAACGCCGTTGCGGGTCAGGATATAAACAGCATAGGCCCGGATTCTGGCATCCATCAGCGTATCGGCCGGTTTCGCGGCGATCTGTTGCAGGTAACCCAATGCGCCATTGAGCATATCGGCGGGTACCGCAAGCCCCTGTTCCCTTGCATCAGTCATGAAGTGAGCAATGTAAACCGACGTGAAAGTTGCTGACTCGGTGGAACTGACCCAAAACCGGAAGCCGCCATCGCTGTGCTGAAGACTTCTGAGTTTGAATAATGTCTGCTCGAACAGAGCCGTGAATTTGCTGCGATCAATCGGAAAGTCATTACCCTTGAGTAGCCCCACCTGCGGGAATACCTTACTGACGAGTTGTTCGGCACAGGCGTGGGGGAACGTCTCCAGATACTCAAGCATTCCCTGGGCAAGCACCAAAGGACTGGTTGACGCAGATATATGCTGTTCCGCAAACGCAGGTAATAATTTACGGGATACGTCGAGTTCAGCCCGGGGGTCAGGTGAAAAACCGGTCTGCGTTGTGGTCATGTACGGCACAGCCGGGCGAATACTCAAACTCATGCCACGCCGCACCTTTTTGTCACCTGCAACGGCAGTTACGGAAAATTCCACGCTCCCCGGAGAAGCGCCCGCCCGAACGTGGAAAACGACTCTGGCTTCACCACCCTCGTCAATACTAATCTGTTGGCTGGCGTTATCCAGTAACTCCAGCCGGTCTCCCGGTATCAACGACAAGGTGATGGGCAACCCTGCCCCGGAATCTTCCAGATTGTTGGCAATCCCGACGGATACGTTGAATTCGTCACCGGGAGCAACTGCCGTCGGTAAGTTTGGTGTCAATACAAACGGCCCGCGCACCGTGGCCATTGCCTGTGCTGAACCCAATCGTTGAGCTGAAGCAGCCACCGCCATGACACGCACCTGACCATTGAAGTAATCAGGTACCTGGAATCTGACTTCACGGCGCTGGTCTTGTGCATCAAGCAGCCCTGAATAAAATGCCACCGGCGCTTCGGTATGGCGTTGAAACGGATTCAGATTACTGCCCAGCAACCGGGCAATGTCAGCGCCTCCTCCGGGCGCCGCCGCGCGGCGTAT
>JAPOOX010000278.1 GCA_026713185.1 Gammaproteobacteria bacterium | reverse complement strand
TTGCTGTCACCTGAAATGCGGTAAAACTTTGCCTGAGTCAGTTTCAACTGACCGTGACTGGACGGAAGCGGGACGATGGTTTGAACCGTTCCCTTTCCAAAGGTTGGAGTGCCTACGACGATGCCCCTCTGGTAATCCTGAATAGCGCCGGCAAAAATCTCCGAAGCGGAAGCACTCAATCGATTGACGACAACCGCCAGTGGACCGTCATAGATGTTACCAGGATAATTATCTTTCATTGTGTAAACGCGACTGTTTTTATAGCGTATTTGTACAATGGGTCCTCTGTCGATAAAGAGCCCGGTCATATTTCTTGCTTCCTCCAATGAACCACCGCCGTTGTTGCGCAGATCAATGATGATGCCATCTACTTTTTCGGCGATGAGTTCCTTTAAAAGCCGTTGCACATCACGGGTAGTACTCCTGTAATCCCGGTCACCGGATTTCAGCGCCTTGAAATCAGAATAGAAGGTTGGAATGTCAATGATGCCCAACTTGTGTGTTTCACCGAGTTGTTCAAGCTCAATGATGCTGGAGCTTGCCGTCTGTTCTTCCAACTTTACAGTGTTTCTGGTAATTTGAATTATCTTTGAATTTAATGCTTCTGCGTCAGCGGGAATGATGTCAAGTCTGACAATGGTATTTTTCTTTCCACGGATAAGCTGCACAACATCACTCAGCCGCCAGCCGATGACATCGACAATCTCTCCTTCTGCTCCCTGCCCGACACCAATAATTTTGTCATTTGGTTTCAGCAATCCAGACTTGTCTGCGGGACCGGCCGTCACCAGGTTAACCACTTTGGTAAATTCGACATCCTGCTGCAGAACAGCGCCAATACCTTCGAGAGACAAGCTCATGTTGATATTGAAATTTTCAGTATTCCTGGGAGAAAAATACTGTGTGTGCGGATCATAGGTTTCAGTAAAGGAATTAATGTACAGCTGGTACACATCTTCTCTTCTGGTCTGCGATGTCATCCTCAGTTGATGTTGGTAACGTTTAAGCAGGGTTTCCTGGATTTTGTGATGTTCCTTATCGGCAAGTCTCAGGTTCAGCACTGCAAGCTTGATTCGTTTCTTCCACAATTCATCCAGTTGCTCGTCGCTCGTGGCCCAGGGTGAATCACTTCGGTCCAGCAGAAATTCTTCATCCTTTGTGAAGTCATAGTCATCAATACCTTCTCCCAGTACATCAATGACTTTTTTTAACCGGGTTTCCCATCTATCCTGGTAACGGTTCCACATTTCATAAGCTGGCGCCAGGTTACCCTTACGCAGGGCGTCATCCAGTTCATAGCGATAGATTTCAAAGTCATCTATATCACTTTGCAGGAGATAACTCTTGCCCGGGTCCATGTTTTGCAGATATGCATCGAATATTTTTGATGACAACACATCGTTGATACTTCTAGAGACATAGTGCTTGTCTACCAGTTCATAAACGATGCTTCGTGTTGTGCTGGTATGCTCAGGAGCAGGGGCAAGTGGATCCTCATCAAGATTCGCCAAACAATCCAGGGCGACAACCATCAACAAGAGAGTCAGTATTTTCATCGTGGTTCCAGACTTTAATGTATCTATTATACGGTGTTATGAGATTTTTTTGATATATGTGTGATAATACACACCCGTTCTCAAAGCCGGTCCTTTCAATATGGAAATTCTTATGAATAAACGCTTGATAATCAGTTTCATGGTGCTTGGCCTGGGTATATTACCAGGCTACGCTGAAGAACAGGAGTCAGTAGAAACGGACCCCGAAATGAGCAGGGAGAGGGGCTATTTCTTTGGTTTTTCTCTTGGCGAAAATCTGAAACAGCTTGGTAATGGAGATGTAGACCAACAGCAACTCCTTGAGGGACTTGCAGATGCTCTGGAAGGTAAGAATCCAAGGTTGGATGCAGCACAGCAGCAGGCCGTCATCAAAATAATAAATCTTCGTCAGGAACAGCAACAGGCAAAGCAACAGGCTGCGGCCGATAATGAAAGTACGGACAATCTTGCAATGGCTGATTCATTTCTGGAGGAAAATGGGTCCAGGCCAAATGTCGTTACTACAGATTCAGGTCTGCAGTACGAAGTCATTGTCGAGGGGACGGGAAGCAGCCCGAAAGAGACAGATCAGGTTACGGTCCACTATGAGGGAACATTTCTGGACGGTAATGTTTTCGACAGTTCGGTTCAACGCGGGGAACCTGCAAAATTCAGACTCAACCAGGTGATTATCGGCTGGACGGAGGGACTGCAGTTGATGAAGACAGGGGGTAAAACCAGGTTATTTGTGCATCCGGATCTTGGATATGGACCAGGTGGCCGCTCTGGAATTCCACCGAACGCATTGCTGATTTTTGAAGTTGAACTACTGGGAATTGACTGAGAGTGAGTCGATCACGGTGAAGAACATACTGCGTGATCCGTTGTTTCGCCGATTCTTGTCGGCTTCATTTTTTGCCGGAGCCTTTGTCTGGGTCGCAGTCACTTATTTCAATGTCGATACGGAAGTCATTAAGGTTTTTCTGATCATGTCTTTCATTTTTGTTGCCGCGATGATTTTTATAGGCCTGTTACTGGCGCCACTGATAAAACTGACACATAAGAAACGTTCGTCTTTTCTCGAGTCTATAAAGCCAGCACCCACCCGGCGTGAAAAACGCGGTTCAGATCAATAGGTTTGCTCCCGGCAGTTTTAGTTGCGACAGGTGCTGCACGACTTCCTGGATATATAACCCCGTATAGTCTTTGTACATACAGGAAGAGTGAGGGGTAATGAATACGTTTTTCTTTTGCCATAACGGTGAAGTGGCAGGCAGTGGCTCATCTTCCGTTACATCAAGGAACGCACCGCCGAGACGATTCAGACAAGGCATCAGGTCTGCTGCAACCAGGGAATTTCCGCGACCAAAGTTATAGATATAAGCGCCAGGTTGCATCAGGCAAAGCCGGTCCCGATTCATAAAGCGGTTGGTTTCAGACCCTCCAGGCAGCAACAATACTACGTGGTCAGCTATCGGCAACAACATTGGAAGTCGTTCTATAGAATAAATTTCGAACTGTTCTGTTGGAACAGCCGATCGACGGACACCGAGTACCTGTTTAACCAGTGGTTTCATCAGCTGAGCACAGTGCATACCGATATGACCCATGCCAATAATCAATATCGTCTGAGTACTGAGCAAACGAGAACCGGTCTGCAGATTCCGGTCCCATTGTCTGGCTTGAAAATTACGAATCATGGATGGCATTCGATGATTCATGAATAAAATGGCGCTCAGCAATGATTCTGCAAGAACAGGTCCGTGAAAAGTGCCATTAGTCACAGATACTTTCCCGGATGGGTCGGCGGCAACCCAATCGTCACCGGCCGCGGGGGTAAAAACACCTTTTAAATGACTGAAACGCTTATACCATTGACTCTCGAATTTCCAGGTCAGAACAAAATCCGCATCTGTAGCTTCATCAGGAAAAGTGGTGTCGTCGAAGTGGTGCCGAATCTCGCATTGGGGAAGCCTGGAACAGGAAGTTAAAGCCCTGTCCAACTCAGCGAGGTCCGAAGTGTCGAAGTTGAGTGACTGATTTTCGGTGTCGGTAAGAAATGTGTGAATCTTCATAGGCGAAGGAACAAATGGGGTCAGAGTAGAATAAATAAATGGGGTCAGAGTAAAATTCATTTTACTCTGACCCCATTTATTCTGGAACATCCGATGATAACTTACAAACCATTGTCAAATGCAGTCCGCAGCAGAAATATGGAGGCTGCCAAAAAAGCTGCCAGGGAGTATCCCGATGCTGTCCATCATTGGAAGCCCCTGATGGATGCCGCCTATACTGCGCAGCCGGATATGGTTCGATTTTTACTGGATCAGGGGTCGGATATAAATGCTGTATCAGGAGATGCTTATCGGCATACGCCTCTGATACGTGTGATTGAGCCACGGGCTACGGTCCCCAGGACGCCCGCCCATCTTGAAACGATCAGGTTGCTTGTCGAGAGGGGAGCAGACCCTGATATAAAAGGTGGCCAGCACAGGCTGACAGCACTTGGAAATGCAGCTGTCGGTGGATTTGTGTCCTATGTCGATCTGCTGCTTGATAACGGCGCCCAAACGGATATCCATATTGATGCCATGTTGTACAACAAGCCCAGACTCGTTGAGTGGGTCAGGGACAATTCACCGGACATACTGGATACAGAAGGAAGGACATTGTTGCACTATCTGGCTCTCTCAGGCATGTGGCGCTCGAAAGGGTCTGCACTGGCGCTGGAATGTGCCGGTATTCTTCTGGATGCAGATGCGGTGATTGACCACGCGGAACCCATGAGGGATAACGGGGAAGGATTCCAGGCAACTGCGTTGTGGCGGGCAGTCGGGTGGCAGCATCATCATCAACTGGTTGGTTTTCTGTTATCCCGGGGGGCAAATCCGGATTATGCAATATTTGCAGCCACATTTGACGGTGATGAGGAGATGCTGGATTTACTGTATGCCGCCGGTGTAAACGTTAATAACAAAGTAGAGGGCAGGGCGCCGCTTGCCGACCTCATGTACTACAAACGTCCGGCAAATGTACATTGGTTGCTGGAACATGGCGCCATGGTCAATGATAGAGACAGGAGCGGCATGACCGCTTTGCACTATGCGGCGCTGCAGGGAATACGCGAAAACGTGATTCAGGACCTGCTGAACCATGGCGCCAGGAAACACCTGAAGGATAAAATGGGAAACACACCACTGGATCTGGCCAGACAGAAGAACCGCAAAAAAGCAATTATCCTGTTGTCGTAAGAAAATAAAGAGGTCATAGTTATGACCTCATAACCATGACCTGGAATAGAATGAAACTCCTCGCTCTGGGCGATATACATCTGGGCCGACGTCCTTCACGCCTGCCAGAAGAGTTAGCCGATCGAGCTGCAGATTTCTGCCCTGCAAAGGCCTTGCAAATTACCGTAGACGCAGCCATCGAGAATAACGTTGATGCAGTTTTGTTTGCGGGTGATGTTGTCGAAAGCGAAGACGACTATTTTGAGGCTTTACGTGAGCTTCAGACCAATGTTGACAGACTGACCAAAGCCGGCATCCAGGTCATCGCGGTAGCGGGCAATCATGACGTGAATGTTCTGCCGCGCCTTGCCGACCTGTTCAAGGATAACTCCGGTTTTCGACTACTTGGACGGGGTGGGCAGTGGGAATCCCATGCAATAAATGCAGAAGATGCAACAGTCCATCTATGGGGCTGGTCTTTCCCGGAGAAACGCGTCACTTCAAGCCCATTGACAGGCTGGACCTTTGAACGAAACCCCGGTATTAACCTGGGACTGCTGCACTGTGACCGTGACCAGCATGCGAGTTCATATGCGCCCGTTATGAGCCGTGAGTTCCCTGCTACAGGCCTTGATGGTTGGTTATTGGGACACATACACAAGCCGGACAACCTGACGCCTGATGACCTCAATGGTTATCTCGGCTGCCTCTCCGGCATGGACCCGGGCGAATCAGGTGCATGTGGACCATGGTTGGTGAAGATTGCCGAAGGACGCATTACCGAGGTTGAACAGTGGCCCCTGGCCCCGGTGCGCTGGGAGTCCCTGCAAGTTGATCTCAGCGACATGGCAGATGTCTTTGAATTGGAAAATATACTGATTACATCGACTTCAGAATTCGACCGGCAGTTCTCGGACGCCCGGTGGACACCCGAAATTATTGGACTCAGGGTGACCTACACTGGACGTACTCACCTTGGTAACGAAGTGCGCAACAGACTCGGTGGGATGGAACGGCAATCGCTCTTTTTTGAAGTCAATGGAAGACATTACTTTGTCGAGCATCAGGAAGTACAAACACTACCCGATGTGTCACTGGCGCATCTTGCCGAACGGGATGATCTGCCTGGTCTGCTCGCGCAACGCCTCTTGCTGCTTGATCAGCCGGAGGATGATGATGCCCGAATCGAAATGATCAGGGCAGCGCAAGAACAATTTCGAAAATCTCTCGACCAGCCGGTCTGGCAGGCGCTTGATGAAGAACCCGAACTGCTTGCTGATGATCAGATAGCCAGACGACTGAGGAATGCAGGCGAACAGGCACTCGATAAACTGCTCGCACAACAGTCGGAGTCGAGAAAATGAAACTCGAACGTCTCGACATCCAGCGTTTACCAGGCATTTCGGAAGGCTTTGTTGTCGAAGGCCTGAAGGATGGGATCAACCTGATTACCGGACCAAACGCCACTGGCAAAAGCAGCCTGTTGCGAGCGCTGCGCTATCTTTTGCAAAAACCGCAAAGGGAAGATCCGGACGCATTGTCACTTGCGGCTGAATTCAGCAGTGGAGAAGCGCATTTCAAGGTCACTCGCACCGGCAGACAGATTACCTGGACCCGCAATGGTGAACCCAGTCTTCGACCCGCTCTGCCAGGGCCGGAACAGATCGAACGATATCGGTTGTCAATGGAGCACCTTTTAAAGGCTGACGATGCAGATGAAGGCTTGGCTACGGAACTATTACTGTCATTGCGGGGTGGTTTTGATATAGCCAGGGTGCGTATACCTCTTTCAGCCAGATTTGCACATAGCGAAGGCCGTCAATTACAGCAGGCGACACGGGAACTTCGTCGAATTGAGAGTGAGTCCACTGAATTAAATCTGAAACAGAAAAGACTGCCTGCCATTGAACAAGAGATCAGGACCGCCCGCGCTGCCGAAGGACGCGCCAAACAGATTCGCCGTGCGAAACAACTGCTGCAGGCAGTTCGTGACCGCGAACAGCTGATGACCAGGCTACAAGTCTTCCCATCCAACATGGAAAAGATGAAGGGTACGGAAATCGATCGACTGACTGATCTCAATGAACGACAGGCAAAAGTTGAAGAAGAACGCAGGCAGCATGAACAGGAGCATAGACGTGCCAAAACGCACCTGGAGGAGATTGGGCTCGCTTCATTCGAACCAGAGGCAGCCGACATCGACATTGCCACTGTGGAAGACAAATTACGACATATCAATGAGTTACGGGGTAAACTTGATAGTGAACGTGAAAGGCTTCTGCAATTGCAAAGCAATGTCAGCAACGTGGAAATTCAACTGGGTGGTCTTGGCGCTCCAAAGTTGGATATTGGCAGCCTAACGCAGGCGGACGAATTCGCAGAGCCATTACTGAAGATGCGCGCGACAAAGCGCGAACTTGAGACAAAGATCAGACTTGCCGGTAAACCACCTGACGAAAACCTGATGAAGGATCTGGACAAGTCAATAGAAGCCCTGCGTGACTGGCTGAGTGTCGTCGGCCAGGATACGGGCGCCAGGCTGATCAAGTTGGTTTTGACGTTGCTGATCGTTTCTCTCGCGGCAACCATTGGTGCTGCGGTTATCACCTATTTCATTGATGCAAATTGGTCTCTCATAGGCAGTGCAGGCGCTGGTATTTGCATGATCTGGGCAATCTGGAAAATATACAGGACTTCATTATCAGGCACGGTATCAGGCACGGTATCAGGAAGAAGGGACGCCGAGCTTCGTTTTACTGACACGGGTCTGGATGCACCCTCCTGGGAAAGAGTGGATGTACGTTCACGCTTGAAAGAACTTGAAGGCGAACTGGGTGCTCTGGTTGCGCAACGCAATAGTGCTGCCGGGTCTGAACAGTTGAAGATGGAACTTGAGGAGCAGGAAACCGGGCTCGTCGAATTGGAGACAAAAAAAACACGGTTGGCTGAAACCATAGGGTTTGACCCGACCCTGCCCGTGTCCGCAATCGATCGCTTTATTCGACTGACACGCGATTGGGACAAGGAGCGTGGCAACCTCGTTGACGCTGAAGGGAAAGTGAAAAACTTCAAAGAGGAGATCAATGAAACTGTAAAGCAGGTTGTGGCGATACTATCCAGGTGGCAACCGGCCAGGTGGCAACCGGACTTTTCACAGGCATTCACCGGTGATATGGATCGACTGGAGCCTGAGTTCAATGCCCTGAAGCGCCGTCTGATCTCTGCGAAGGATGAATTGGGTATTGTCGATACAGAGAAACGGATGATTGCATCTTTAAAAGATCAGTTCCGTCAGAATGCCGAAGATATGGAAAAGGTGTATAAGGACGCAGGTCTTGCCCCCGGTCAACTTGATGCACTGGAAGACTGTCTCGAGCGTCGCAAGGATTGGCTTGATATTCGTCAACAACTGCAGGAAGCAAAAATTAATGAAGAATTGATACGCTCCGAACTCAAGGAAGAGGATGAATTACTGGCGCTGGTTGATGCCGGGGAAGAGGATTCTTTGGATGACCAACTGGGCATTTCTGAGGAGAGGGCCGGGAAACTTGAAGCAAGGATTGACGAACGCAGTTCCGTGAATGCTCAAATCGAACAGATGGAAACTCAGCATCCGCTTGAGGATGCCATCGGGGCTGTTGCCGAGGCGCGCGCCGTTCTCGTCAAACAACGTGAAGCTGCCTTGACACACAAGGCCACGGAGTTCCTGCTTGATGATGTGGAAAAGACATTCAGGTCTGAGCATCAGCCGCTGGTTTTAAACAATGCACAGGATCTCTTTAGCGAAGTGACTGCGCACGCTTTTAAACTCGTACTCAGCGAGAATGGCGAATTTACCGCAATTGACACGAAGCAGAATGCACCTCGAAGCCTGGAAGAGCTGTCAACCGGAACACGCATGCAACTCCTCCTGGCAGTTCGCATGGCCTGGATGCGCGGGCAGGAACAAACAGGTGAAACACTGCCGGTTTTTCTCGACGAAGCGCTGACGACCAGCGATGAAGAACGGTTTGCTGTGATGGCAAATAGTCTGGATACCCTGACTAAAAATGATGGCATTCAAGTCATTTATTTGTCCGCAAGACAACATGAACAAGACCTGTGGCGACATGCGATAGGCAAGAGACCCCATCTTATTGATCTTGCAAAAGTTAGATCCATTCCACCTACCCTGTCGCCTGTAATCGATATTCCTCCACGGCAACCAATCCCTGCGCCCGGAAAAAGCGCAGAGGAATACGCCAGGGTGCTTGGTGTGCCAGGGATTGATCCATATCGTGAAGCCAGTGAAATTCATCTCTTCCATCTGTTGCGGGATGACCTGACATTGTTGCATTCTTTCATGGAAATCTGGCGTGTTGATGCCATTGGACCGTTTGCGACACTCCTGGATCAGAATACGTCCTCAGTTCTGTTTGAGGACCCCGGTAAAAAAGCAATACTCAAACTTCGTTGCCGTGCCACTGAAGCCTGGATTCAGGCCTGGAGGCAGGGGCGCGGCCGCAAGATAGGCCGCATAGAACTTGAGCAATCTGGCGCATTCTCAAACACATTCATCGATAAAGGCGCCGAACTTGCCGCATCCTCTTCTGTGGCCGGCAACGCACAGAACTTTTTACAGGCGCTGCGTGACAAGGGAATCAGAGGATTCCACAAGAGCCGTATTGAAAATCTCGAATCCTGGTTTGAAGATAATGGATACACCGACAAGAGACCCACGCTTACTGCTGATGAGCGTCGCAATCAGGTATTACTGGTAACAGATATTCAGAATGACATTGAACTCAAAGACATCAGTACGTTGATCACCTGGCTCGAGTCGGCACTTCCATCGGAGGATTGAAGGCTAATGTATAAATGTTCAAGAAGAGATGCTTCCTTCTTTGGGGTGCTGTGACTTGAGGGAGATTGAGATGGTTAATTCAGGTCGGGAACGGTTGATAAAGATTGCCATGAAACTATTGACTCAAAATCGATCCTGGATTTGTTGGTGTCTATATTTTAAGGAACAGATATGACGATTGGTCTTGGACTTGGCATTTCGAGGTTCCCTTTTGACAGTGCCAGAAGTTACTGGCAGTGGGTTGAGTTATGCGAACGGGGACAGGTTGATTCCATCTGGCAGACTGATCGCCTGGTGTCGAAGGAACCCATGCTTGAGTGCATCGCATCCATGGCGGCGC
>JAPOOX010000277.1 GCA_026713185.1 Gammaproteobacteria bacterium | reverse complement strand
GACGCAAATGGTTCGGACGACTGATTCTATTGTTAATCTGGCTATGTCTTGTTGTTGCTGCAACAAGACCGCAGTTTATTGGAGAACCCATAGAATTGCCCACCAGTGGCCGTGACCTGTTGCTGGCCGTGGATATTTCCAGATCCATGGGCCAGGATGACATGCAAAAAGGAAATCGAGTGGTGATGAGACTGGATGTTGTCAAGGATGTGGTTGGCGATTTTGTAGAACGACGGCAGGGTGATCGAATGGGACTTATCCTGTTTGGCACCCAGGCTTATCTGCAGACACCATTGACTTTTGATCGCAATACGGTTCGCACTTTGCTCCAGGAAACTCCTCTTGGCATAGCCGGCGAAAGAACTGCCATAGGAGATGCCATTGGACTCGCTGTAAAAAGATTACAGGACCGACCCGAAGAAAACCGGGTGTTGATCCTGTTGAGCGACGGCTACAACAACGCCGGTGAGGTTGATCCCCTGCTCGCGGCTGGACTTGCCGCCAAAGAAGGCATTCGGATTTACACTATCGGTTTTGGTGCTGAAGAAATGGTTACGCGGGGTTTACTGTTTAATCGAAGAGTTAACCCATCAGCAGATCTGGACACGGAGACCCTGACTGAAATAGCCCGCTTGACCGGTGGGATTTACCGGCGTGCAAAAAGTGCAGACGAACTCGCCGAAATTTATGCGGAAATGGACCGGCTGGAACCCATTGAACAGAATCCTGAAATCTACCGACCTGTTCGCACACTATTCCATTGGCCTTTAATGCTGGCGTTAGTCCTGAGCCTGCTCTATGCATCAGTTTTTGCGATGCACACTATACGGATTATCACCTTCAGGCTGGCCGGCAACACCAGGGCACAGGAAACCGGATCGCCATGAACGATATTCTGATCAACTTTCATTTCCTGCGACCCGAATGGTTTTATGCCCTGATCCCGGCGCTGATTCTATTTTCTCTACTGATGTACCGGCAACGCAAAAACAGCAACTGGGAACAGTCAATTGATCCTGTACTGTTACCACATATACTGGATGAGCCTGGCGGTAAAGTCAGCAGGAATCCTCTGACACTGGCGCCTGTTGCATGGTGTCTGGCGATTCTGGCTCTGGCAGGGCCAGTCTGGCAAAAGACGCCGCAACCAGTCCATGAACGGGAAGATGCCCTGGTCATCCTGCTGGATCTCTCCCGCTCAATGTACGCAACAGACGTCAAACCTACCCGGTTGGTTCGAGCGCGCCATAAATTGCAGGACCTTTTGAATCTTCGCAGTGAAGGTGTCACCGCACTCGTGGCATTCGCCGGGGATGCACACACTGTGTCTCCCCTCACCGACGATACAGTCACTATTGCAGCTATGATCCCGGCTCTGACACCGGAAATCATGCCCGCTTTTGGCAGTCAACTGGCGCCGGCACTGGAACGTGCTGTCTCCCTGTTTGAAGATGCGGGGATCACCAGTGGTCGCATCCTGATCATCACCGATGAAATTCGTGACATTGCAAAAGCACAGGCTGTTGCAAGAGTGCACAGAATACGATATCCGGTTTCCGTCATGTCTGTCGGTTCCAGCGATGGCGCCCCGGTTTTGCTCAACGGAGAGTATCCGGATGCAGGCTTTCTCAAGGACTTCAGCGGCAATCTTGTTATACCCAAAGTTGATGAAGCTGCCCTGGCCGACTTTGCATCAATTGCCGGCGGGCGCTTTACACCGATGTCTTTGACCGATGAGGATCTGGAATATCTGCTGGCTGCTACCCCCCTTATTACCGACGAGAACATCCTGGCGCTGGAACGGGATTTTGATGTCTGGGAAGAGGAAGGACCATGGCTGTTAATTCTGCTTCTGCCTCTGGCCGCATTTGCTTTCCGTCGCGGCTGGCTGTGGTCTCTGGCACTGCTGTGCCTGTTACCTGTCGATAATACCTACGCATTTGAATGGTCGGATCTATGGCAGACAAAGGATCAGCAAGGCATTGAAGCCCTGCAGCAGGGCCAACCCGGCAGAGCTGCCGAACTCTTTGAAAACCCGGGATGGAAAGGCTCTGCACTGTATCGCGATGAAGACTTCCAGAATGCTGCGAGCGAGTTTGCCAACATTGATTCCACTGATGGCCGGTACAATCTGGGAAATGCATTTGCGAAACAGATGCGCCTGGAAGAAGCCATTGAAGCCTACGACGAAGCATTGAAACTCGATCCTGATAACGAGGATGCTGCCTTTAACAGGCAGTTGGTTCAACAATTGATTGATCAGCAGCAGCAACAGGATGGTGAAAACCAGGAGCAGGAGGACAGTGATCAGGAAGACCAGCAACAGGAAGGTAATCCGGACCAGCAACAGGATGGAAATGAAGATCAGCAACGGGAAGGAGATACTGAACAACAACAGGGGGAAAATGAAGATCAGCAGCAGGAAGGAGAACCTGAACAACAGCAACAGGAAGGTAACGAAGACCAGAATCAGGATGAAGACGCTGATCAGGATCAAAGTCAGCCTGGTGAAGAGAATCAGGTGGATGCAGAATCTGAAATGGACAGTGAAGAAAAACAGGCACTGGAGCAATGGTTGCGCCGCATTCCAGACGATCCGGGTGGACTATTGCGACGAAAATTCAGGGCACAACATGAAGAGCGCCTGAATCAGGGTCAAATCTCACGCCAGACGGAGTACGGAGACTGGTGAAGACATTATTGACGACATTACTTTTATTTATGGCATCGTTGACCTGCACCACCATTCTCGCTGCGGTCACTGCTACCGTTGATCGCAATACATTGACGACCCTGGAACTCCTGTCTCTCACGATACGAATCAGGAATGTTCCGGATCCACAGACACCTGACTTTTCTGCCATTGAAAAGGACTTCGAAATTGTCGGCGTACCCAATTCGAACTCACAACAATCTTTCACTTGGGTCAACGGCAGAGCAACATCAGAAACGACAATGACCTACACCTTGTCGCTGCGACCAAGACGTGAAGGACAACTTCGGATACCTCCTGTCCGGATAGCGGGGGAACAAACCGAGGCCATTCTCATCAATGTCGTGCCACCATCCGCCGCAATCCAGCGGCGTGATGCCCGGTTTGTGTTTCTGGAAACGGGTGTCGACAAGACTTCTGCCTATGTGCAAAGTCAGATCATCTATACCCTGAAACTGTTCTACACAGAGTCAATCAATGGCAGCTTTCCCCCACCGCCTGACTTACCGGATGCGGTGGTGACAACTATCGTAGATGAAAAACGTTACGAGACGATTGTCAATAACCAACGTTATCACGTTTTGGAAAAACGCTACGCGATCTTTCCCCAAAAAAGTGGCGTTCTTACCATTCCGCCGGAAGTTTTCCGTGGCACACGGGGTGGTAGCGGTTTTTTCAGCCAGCGCCAGCAGGTGAGTGCTCTCACTGAAGGTTTGAATATTACGGTAATGCCCAAGCCGGCGTTGTTCAGTGGTGAAAACTGGATCGCCGCCTTGTCATTTGACGTTTCTGAACAGTGGAATGAACAGCCTCCTGTATTCATGGTCGGAGAACCCATCAACCGCGTACTGACCATGCATGCCAAAGGACTCCCCGGTTCTCTGTTACCCCCTTTCAAGGAACTTGAGATCGGGAATATCAAGACCTATGTTGATCCGCCCGACGTCAGCGAAAGCGCCCAAGAAGACGGGCTTGTATCTTCCAGTATCACCACTGTCGGAATAGTACCTACCACAGCCGGTCCCATTACCTTGCCGGAAATCAGGATCCCCTGGTGGAATATTCGAACTGACAGCGAGGAAGTCGCCGTCATACCTGCTGCTACCTATGATGTACTGCCTTCGGTCGGTTCCGATGCTTCTGTCCCCGACATCACTGTACCCAGTCCACAGAGCACCCAACCTCAGGTCATCCGGGAACCGGCCTCATTGTATTGGATGTACATCACCCTGGCTCTTGGTTTGCTGTGTTTATTTACATCCTGGAAATGGTGGAGTGCCCGGAGAACGATGGCAGATGTTCCCGGGGACCCCGAAAACACTGCGACTGATTTCCAACCGGATGAAGACCAGCTCTATCTCAATTTAAGCAGGGCATGTAAAGACAATCAGGCAACCGATGCCCATCGCTATCTCTTTCTGTGGGCAAACGCCAGATTCAACACCGGTTCTCTGCAGGCATTGCAACAACGTCTTAAGCGTGATGATTTAAATGATGAAATCAGGAAACTTGAAAGTGTGCTCTACACGAGTGACGGAGTGCAGGACTGGCGGGGTGCAGATTTGTTGAAACTGGTGGAAGAACTCAGAGACCAGAAAGATGAATCAGTCTCCAGGCCTGATCTGCTTAGTGAATTGAATCCCCATTGAGTTATCGCAGATTCATGTGACTGCTTTGAGGTTATCCTCGGACGACTGAAGGCTCTTACTGACAATTTCAAAGACATCACGGGAGAGATTTTCTGTCTCCTTGATACGCTCCAATTGTGCCGTCATCAGTTTACGTCGCTGAACATCGAATTTACGCCAGCGCGTCAACGGTCCCAGAATCCTCGCTGCCACCATCGGGTTGAACTGGTCCAGTTCAAGCACACGGTCTGCCAGAAATTCATATCCCGAACCGTCTATACTTTGAAAGTTCACGTTATTATATAAAGTGAATCCATTCACCAGAGCACGCACCCGGTTTGGATTTCTGATATCAAACGCCTCATGCTCCATCAATGACTTGACACGATCCAGGGCGCCAGGCAATTGACAGGACGCCTGTATGGTGAACCATTGATCAATCACCAGCGCTTCATCCACCCAGCGGTTGTAGAATTCCTTCAGCGCTTTCTCTGCCGGTTCCCGTGCTGCCTCCGCCGCACAACCTGTCAGTGCCCGAATAGCACTTGATGCGTCAGTCATGTTGTCTGCCTGCTCAAACTGCTCAATACACAGCGGCGCCATCTTCCCGTCAACCGGTTGCATCAGATAACCCAGTGCGATGTTCTTCAATGAACGACGGGCAATGGCATCTGCCTCTGGTCGATATGCTTCCCCGGACTTATTCAATCGATATACCTTCAACAACAGCCCGCCAAGTCTGGAAGCGATCTCGTCACATACGGCCTCTCGCGCCTGATGAATTGCATCCACATCAGCGATATCGGCGAGTTCCGCCAACCAGGTTTCAGTGGGCAATTCCAGCATTGCAGCAATCATGGCCTTATCCAACGATCCATCCTGGTCACGTTCAACAGCCTGATTCAGGTTGTTCTCGAACGCTGAGATCAGACGCGAGTCAACCGTAATCTCTGACCCTGACCGAATCTGCTCCACAACTTCCTGGATGATGTCAACACCAAGGCGCTGCCCTGCCTCCCAACGGGCGAAGCCATCATTGTCGTGGATCATCAGGAATGTCAATTCATCCCGGGTATAGTCATAGTTCAGTTTTACCGGCGCCGAGAAACCGCGCAGCAGTGAAAGAACAGGTTTCTGACCGATACCTTCAAGCGTAAACTCACGAGACGGTTCTGTGATGTTCAGCACAACCGTATAGGCATCATCATTTGCAACTATGCTGGAGATGTCCGGTTTATCCACCGTAAACGGGATGTCCGAGCCTGACTCATCCAGCAATCCGACAGCCAGCGGCATATGGTATGGGCCCTTCTCTTTCTGTCCCGGTGAGGGTGAACAGGACTGATGGACCGTCAACGTCATGACCCCCTCAGACTCGTCATAGCGACTGGAGATGTCCAGCACGGGCGTACCTGCCTGACGATACCATGTTCTGAACCGGGCAAGATCCATATCATTGGCATCTTCTATCGCGCTGACAAAATCCTCTGTCGTCACCGCCTGACCATCATGCCGCTTGAAATACAGATCAGTTCCCTTTCGGAATCGTTCCTTGCCGGACAGGGTCCGGATCATGCGCACGACTTCCGCACCTTTTTCGTATACCGTCGGGGTATAAAAATTATTAATTTCCATATATGAATCCGGGCGGACAGGATGTGCCATTGGTCCTGCATCCTCCGGGAATTGTGAGTTCCTTAACACAGAGACATCCTGTACTCGACAAACCGTGGGAGAACCCATATCGGATGAAAACTCCTGATCACGAAATACGGTAAATCCTTCCTTCAGACTCAGTTGAAACCAGTCACGACAGGTCACTCTATTACCCGACCAGTTGTGAAAATATTCATGAGCAATAACACCCTCTACCCGTTGATAGGCTGCATCCGTGGTAGTGTCGGGACGGGCCAGTACACAGGAAGTGTTAAAGATATTGAGCCCCTTGTTCTCCATGGCTCCCATATTGAAACTTTCCACAGCCACTATCATGAAGATGTCCAGGTCATATTCACGACCATAAACCCGTTCATCCCAGGCCATGGCGTTCTTCAGACTCGTCATCGCATAGTCCACCTTGTTGATATTGTGAGCCTCGGTAAATATCTTCAGAGTGATTACCCGGCCACTCATGGTGGTAAAGGAGTCCTCAATGTATTCCAGGTCACCTGCAACCAGAGCAAACAGATAAGAGGGTTTCCTGAATGGGTCTTCCCAGGTCACCCAATGACGTTCACTATCACCTTCCCCTCCCTTTATCCCTCCCCTTTCAATGTCGTTACCGTTTGATAACAGTACCGGATACTTTTTTTTGTCGGCAACAATAGTGGTGCTGAATTTCGACATCACATCCGGACGGTCCAGATACCATGTGATGTTCCGAAATCCCTCTGCTTCACATTGCGTACAAAGCATATCCCCTGATTGATATAAACCTTCCAGTGACAGATTGTCCTGCGGTCGGATTTCAACCCGGGTTTTCAGCGTAAATGACTCCGGTACGTTATAAACCGTCAACAGTTCATCATCGATCCCGTATTCATTGGACAGGAGTTCCCTGCCATCAATAGCGACTGATCTTGTCTCCATGTCCTGACTGCCATTCAACACCAGATCTGGTTGTACCGAATCGGCATCGGGATTACGCCGAACCTGCAAAGATGTCGTCACAACAGTAGATTGTTCATGGATATCCACATGCAGGTCGGTCTCTTCAAGCAGGTATGGCGGTACCGCATAGTTCCTGCGGTGAATGACTTTGGGTTGGCTGTCTTTCATGGTCCGGGTTCATTACTTGGGGGAAGTAATCTTATCGCACAGGCCCCGGCAGGTCACCTGGGCCGCCTGTTTATTCCTCCGGCAACAATTCCGATCAAAACACCGCCAACCAAGCCTCCAAGAT